>NZ_LWFH01000112.1:0-651 GCF_001635725.1 Oleiphilus sp. HI0066 | reverse complement strand
TCAAGCGCATCAGCTAAATAGGCGCCTTCTGGTGGCTGGCCTTTTGCAAAAGCCTGTTCTGGTAAATATGCATGAGGTAGATGGTCAACGCCGGTAAGCAAGCTACCAAAAGCACGTCGATTGTTACCTAAGCCGCCAACTGAAATACCGCCAAAGCCGACACCGTGATATCCGCGTTCACGGCCAATTAAACGTGTTTTTGAAGGATTGCCTTTTGCGCGATGATAAGCCAAAGCGATCTTTAATGCCGTATCGACAGACTCTGAACCTGAGTTGGTAAAAAACACATGATCCATATTCTCTGGCGAGTGCTTCACCAAGCGATCAGCAAGTTGATGTGGTAGTGGATGACTCATTTGGAAGGTCGGCGCAAAATCTAGATTTCGAATTTGCTGACTAACTGCTTGCGAAATTTGTTCGCGACCGTGCCCTGCGTTAGTACACCATAAGCCGGCGGTACCGTCTAAAATTGTACGACCATCATCAGAGGTGTAGTGCATTCCTTCTGCTGAGACGAGCATGCGTGGTTGTTTTTTGAATTGTCGATTAGCCGTGAAGGGCATCCAAAATGCATCGTTATTACCAAAGTCAGAGTTCGACATTTACAAAGCCTCTGTGTGTTATATTGAACGTCTATGAGTCGAGTTTATG
>NZ_LWFH01000111.1:0-524 GCF_001635725.1 Oleiphilus sp. HI0066 | reverse complement strand
ATCAGTTTGGCTAGCATTGGGTCATAGAAAGGAGACACTTCTTGGCCTTCAAGAATCCCTGCATCTGTTCTAGTTCCCATCGCATTGCTGACGCTCCAACGTTGGATTTTTCCTGTCTGAGGCAGAAACTGATTGCGCGGGTCTTCTGCATATAAACGCACTTCAATCGCGTGGCCGGTCAACGTGATCTCGTCTTGCGTTAACGGAAGCTCAGCGCCTGCAGCGACGTTAATTTGCCATTCAACTAAATCTGTTCCCGTGATTAATTCAGTAACAGGGTGCTCAACTTGCAAGCGCGTATTCATTTCAAGGAAGTAGAAGTTTTTCTCTGCGTCGACCAGGAACTCAACTGTACCAGCACCCACATAGTTACACGCTTTGGCAGCTTGCACAGCGGCTTCACCCATACGCTTACGAAGCTCTGGATCGACGAACGGAGAGGGGGCTTCCTCCACGACTTTTTGGTGGCGGCGTTGAATCGAACAATCACGTTCACCCAAGTACACGGCATTGCCATGTTGATC
>NZ_LWFH01000110.1:0-769 GCF_001635725.1 Oleiphilus sp. HI0066 | reverse complement strand
ATTGTTTTCACCACAGTTATTAATTGATTAAAAAGTAATGTGGCATCAACTGCGAACTACGCCACGCGAGCAGTTAAAACGAAAAAGCCAGATTTGAAGAGGGCAGAAAATAACAGCTTTGCTGATTTCACCAACACAATGCCCCCTTATTGAGCTCAAAGCTCTCAAAAAAGGAAAATTGGCCGCTTTGCACACACGCAAGCGATTGCAGAATCAGAAGTGGGAAATGGATAACAGAGTTACGTTGGCGATCACATAAAAAGCGGTTTAGTATTTAGTCTATTCATGGATGTGAGCAAAGTAATAACGATGTCGATAGCAAGCCCAGAACAAAACATTGAATTCAAGCAAATAGCTAGCCTAGGTGATCAAAACTATCCGAGCTTTGAGCTTTCGCTCATTCTCAAACGACTCAAGCGACAGGGACAAACTGCTTGGTGTGAACATCTCGAAAAAGAGTTAGAGCTAGACATTCTGCTCAATGAGCCATTCATACCCTCACACATTGCCCTTGATGGTTTATCACGTGTGGTTGAAGATCAATTCTTGATTGGTTTGGGTATTCATGTCGCGAGCGAATATTCACTCGCAAATTTCGGTATTTTGGGAACCGCTTTTCGTCATGCACCATCACTCTATGATGCACTCGAAATCTCACACAGCTATTACGAGCTGCTAGGCAGCTTTACTGATCTCACGATTATCCAAGATCAAGAAGAACTGACCCATCGGCTTGTAAACGTATCAGGACTGAGTGAGCGTTTACTGC
>NZ_LWFH01000109.1:0-730 GCF_001635725.1 Oleiphilus sp. HI0066 | reverse complement strand
AAGTATATTCATGTAATACTGACCTACTTAAAAACTCACGCCTAACTAACAGTTATTCTCCAACATGCATTGAGGCGATCGCACAATGAATCAGGAAAGTTTATTTAATGAAAGCCTTCCAAAGCAAAATGAACCAGAACTGATTCAGTTGTCAGGAGGTAATCTTTCATTTTTTTCGCCGTTTCTCGATGACCATACAGCCGGGCAACTTTTTCAAATTCTATTGGATGAACTGAATTGGCAACAACCAGAAATACGAGTTTATGGCCGCTATCAACGTATTCCAAGGCTGCAGGTTTGGATGGGAGATGCGGAAAATAGCTACAACTACTCCGGCAAATTATTCCAGCCGACACCTTGGCATGATGCAGTGTTAACCATCAAAGAGCGAGTCGAAATACTGACCAGTTGCGCTTACAACTCAGTATTGATCAATCAGTACCGAGACGGGCAAGATTCCGTTTCTTGGCATAGCGACGATGAGTCAGAGCTAGACTCTGATACTCCAATCGCATCGGTATCGCTTGGTATAACACGAAAGTTCGAACTCAAGCCAAATGATGGCATCGAAACCAAACAGTCGATAGAGCTAAAACACAACACCTTGTTGGTGATGTCACCAGACGTTCAAACTCACTGGAAGCATCAGATACCCAAACAACGACATATAAAAGAGCCTCGAATCAATTTAACATTTCGCAAAATCAACTAAGGCGCTACGCACCTTCTT
>NZ_LWFH01000108.1:0-544 GCF_001635725.1 Oleiphilus sp. HI0066 | reverse complement strand
AGAGCACGAGTTAGCACATACCAAAGAACTTTCTCTAAACGAAAAGAACGAGCTCGCACAGAACTACGAAGCGCAGATTCAATCTCTTCGCCATGAACACGAACGCGAGCAATTCTTCCTCACAGAAAAATTAGAGCACGTAGAGAAAGACTTGGCAGAACTAACCAACCTTCTAGTGACGTTTGAACGCTGGCACGAAAGCCTGACACAGTTGATGGAACACAACGCCGAAATGCATCATCAAAACCAAGAGTTCTTCAACATTGTTAAGCAGATTGTGATTCTTGCCTTGAATGCCGCGATTGAAGCTGCGCGCGCTGGAGAGCATGGCAAAGGCTTTGCTGTCGTTGCTGACGAAGTACGAAGCCTTGCCATGCGCAGCCAAGAGCTCAGTGAGAGCTATAAAGAAAATCTTAACAAGAATGACTTTTTAACCACGACAACATTCCAAGACATTCAAGCTGGCGGAAAAATGATTCTGACAGATGTATCTGCAACGAATGAAATTGTGAAAGACCTCATTAGTCGCGTGCAAGTAGCATAA
>NZ_LWFH01000107.1:0-1899 GCF_001635725.1 Oleiphilus sp. HI0066 | reverse complement strand
GAAAATGAGCAGCCTTTTCTAGCGCGCTAGGGCCTTGTTGTATTCGCCAGCTATCAAGCACTTTTTGATATCGAGAATATCCTGCGAATAATTCATCTCCACCATCTCCTGACAAAGCTACTGTGACATGCTGCTTTGCAAGCTCACAGACTAAGTAAGTAGGGATCTGAGAAGAGTCTGCGAAAGGTTCACAATAAACATTTGCGAGTGTTGGAATCACATCTTTAGTGTCCTGCTCGCTGACATAAAACTCTGTGTGGTTTGTCCCTAAGTGCTGGGCAATTACTTTCGCATGTTCGGCTTCGTTAAAATCATCGAAATTAAAGCCAATGCTGTAAGTGTTGATCGCTTTGTCTGACAAGCTTTGCATAATGCTTGCGACGGTAGAGGAGTCAATTCCACCAGACAAAAATGCGCCGAGAGGAACGTCGGCCAGCATTTGATCTTTAATCGAGCTAAGCAGTGTCGCCTCAAGTGCGTCAGCGGCTTCGGTTTCTGTTCCTGCGAAAGGTTGCTCGCTTCCCTGAATCATTACTTCAGTTGCTGACCAATAAGTATTGAGCGAGTAACCTAGAGATTCGCAATCGAGCTGCAGATATTGACCTGGTTCAAGTTTGAAGCAATCTTCATAGATTGATAAAGGCGCAGGAACGCAGTTGTGTTGAAGGTATACTCCAAGTGCTTCGCGGTTAAGTTTTGCGTTAAATGATGGGTTTGCTTTGAGCGCTTTAAGCTCTGAACTAAAGAAAAACTTATGCCCTTGTTTACTGAAATAGAGGGGCTTTTCTCCCATTCTGTCTCTAACGAGATATGCTTGATTTGTTGATTTATTGTACGCGCAAAACGCATACATGCCCTCTAGCTTATCGAGCGTATTTTGTAAGCCCCAATGTTCAAGGGCATATAACAATACTTCTGTGTCGCTATGGCCGTTGAATGATTGGCCGAGCTTTTCTAGCTCTTTTTTTATAACCCGAAAGTTATAGATCTCACCATTGAATACCAATACAAAGTGTTGGCTTTCCATTGGTTGTTGACCTGTCTCGCTTAAATCAACAATGGCAAGGCGACGGTGAGCAAGTGCCACAGAGTTCTGAGTGTTCACCCAGAAACCTTCGGCATCAGGGCCTCGATGCTCAATGACATCTGCCATCAGCTTAAGATGTGTATAAGATGCCTCAGTGTGTTCAGTTTTATTAGCTTGTACGAAAAAGCCAGTGATGCCGCACATTTTATGAACCTTTTACTTCTATGAGTGGTGTATTCAATTCAGTGAGGGCGTTAATCATTGAGGGCTCGGTCGCAGCGCAGTCTTTTGCATTGGTGATTGCGAGTTGCGCTTCAAAATAATTGGTTCCCGTCAGTATTGCGGGGATTTGCAATAGCTTCGCTTTTTTATACGAGAGCGCTTCTTGTTGACCCACTTGATAACGATATGCAAGACATACTCGGTAACCTCGTAACTTGTGCTTAAGGCCAACATACTGAAATTGTTGCGTATCTGCGGTAATAATGTTTCGAGATTCGACTAGCCAGTCAGTGTGAGAAAATGGCGATGGCCAATAGGGTACAAGGTTTTCGGTGCTCTCTTCTTTCCAGTTAAGTACTCTATAAAGCTGGATGTTTTGCACGTAATTGTTTGCTTTCTTCTGCAGCAAGATTTTTGCGTTTGGAAGTTTCGGTATGTTTGTATCTGGTTTTGCTGGTGTATAGCTTAATTGAGAGCTTGAAATAATATTGGGTACTTTTATTGCGCTATTTAGAGCGAAGCTTAAAACAGGTGTTAGCATTAAAAGGGCGAATGTAAGCGCTATTTTTTTGATAGAAAGTGCTTGTTTACTAGGCTCCTTTTGCTCTGGGAATAGTTCAAACCGACGAGCGATAAAAAATAGAGGCGCT
>NZ_LWFH01000106.1:0-727 GCF_001635725.1 Oleiphilus sp. HI0066 | reverse complement strand
GTGAGTATCAATGATTCAGGAGCTTACTCTCTACGCGTATCTAATCCATCAAGTGTCGTTACAAGCGCAACTGCGGAAGTTGTTGTCCAAGTACTAAGCGCTGACGATGAAAATGCTAGTCAGCCTGACGATTCAAGTGATTCAACCGATGATCAATATGTTGCTGACAACCAGAATAGTGGTGATTCTTCGGACGACGCTAATTCCAATGATGGCCAGCAGTCTAATGGCGGTTCAAATGATACTTCTTCACGCAGCATTTCTCTGTCTTGGGATATTCCGGTTGAACGCGAAGATGGTAGTGATCTTGAACTGTATGAAATTAATGGCTATGTCATTAAGTATGGAAGCAGTGCCGGAGGTATGGCCAATACGATTAACATTAGTGGTGGTAACGTAACGCAATACACGCTAGATAATTTGAATAGTGGTACCTATTATTTCGCGATTGCAACGGTTGACTCTGATGATGTTCAAGGAGAATTTTCGTCTACCATATCTGCTGGGGTTAATTAGACCGTGTGCATCAGATTAGTTTTTAAATTCTCTTATAAGTAAGTTCTCTATCGGTTTTTGAGCCCATTTATATTTCGTGTGTAAGTGGGCATGAAAGCGAAACTCAGCCACAAACTGATTACACAGAAATAGACTGTCGCGCTGGCTAGCATTCAGAGACTTTAATGTTGGTGTCGGCAGTATCCCAAAGTCTGACCTTCCAAGTTTTACG
>NZ_LWFH01000105.1:0-790 GCF_001635725.1 Oleiphilus sp. HI0066 | reverse complement strand
ACGAGTGCTCATGCTTTTAAGCCATCTTATTGTGACGATGCTCTGAGTCATTTTGCTATCAAATTGCAAGCAGGCGATAAGCTTGGTAACCCATCCTCGGCTTTGCCAAATGACGACTACAAATATGGTCATTTGCCAAATATTTGCATCTTATTCGGTATGAAAGAGGCGAGAGCTACAAACTGGTTGGCGCACAAGAGCAAAAATGCTTCTCGTGTCATATTGGAAGAGCGCGTTATTGAAACGCTGCAATCCAATTATTATGGTCCCTTTGATTTAGTGGATATCAGACAATAAAAGAATTGATTTTTATAGAATGGTTCTAATTCCCCTCAAGAAAAGTAGTCTTAAAGGAAAATAAATGGCTTATCTGTATTTGCTCATCGCAATTGTTTCGGAAGTAATTGGTACGAGTGCTTTGAAAGCATCGGAAGGGTTTGCCAAGCTTGGGCCGAGCGTTCTTGTGGTGCTTGGATTTTCTGTGGCGTTTTATTGCTTGTCGTTAGTGCTGAGATCTATTCCGATGGGGGTGGCTTATGCAATCTGGTCGGGTTTAGGGATTGTTTTGATCTCTATCGTTGGCTTTATTATTTTTGATCAAAAGATCGATGTTGCGGCGATAGTGGGTATTGTTCTCATCATTAGCGGCATTGTTGTAATGAATGTATTTTCGAGTACTGTGGGGCATTGAGAAATAAAACATAAAACGGGGATCATCTAGATTCTCAAGATAGCGTGCATATATTGATTAAAAAACGGCGCGTTATTGGTAAACATGAAATTGGAATTA
>NZ_LWFH01000104.1:0-655 GCF_001635725.1 Oleiphilus sp. HI0066 | reverse complement strand
CCACCACGGCTACATCACACGCGTAAAAGCGTCCTTACAAGCCCTGGGCATTGACCCTGAAAAGCTCACTGTAAAACTAGTTCAATTCGCAATTCTTTATCGCGGTGGCGAACGCGTTCAAATGTCGACAAGAAGCGGCTCATTTGTGACGCTACGTGAGTTACGCGAAGAAGTTGGCAACGATGCAGCACGTTTCTTCTACGTGACGCGTAAGGCTGAGCAGCACATGGACTTCGATCTCGATCTTGCGAAATCACAAAGCAAAGACAATCCGGTGTATTACATCCAATACGCACATGCACGTATTGCAAGTATGCTGCGCAAACTGGAAGAAGAAGGCGCACTCGTTGATCAAGCAAATGGTTTAAGTCAACTAACTAGCAATGCCATCGAAGCTGAAACTGAATTGGCAAAACGTTTGGCGCAATATCCGCAAACGCTTATTAATTCTGCTGAGCAGTTTGAGCCGCATACTATGACGCATTATCTACGTGACCTAGCTAGTGAATTCCACACTTACTACAACGCGAACAAGATGCTTGTTGAAGATCATAATGTACGTGATGCGCGCATCACCTTGAGCCTTGCTGTGCAACAGGTTCTGAGCAATGGTCTGAATCTGCTAGGTGTTAGCGCGCCAGACAGTATGTAAGTA
>NZ_LWFH01000103.1:0-1110 GCF_001635725.1 Oleiphilus sp. HI0066 | reverse complement strand
TGGGTATTCGTCTCGTAGATAAAGAAGTATTAGAAGCAGCAGACGCCTTTGGCACGACCTCGTATCAAAAGCTATTTCAGGTTCAGCTTCCTCTAGCGATGCCAAATATCATGGCCGGAGTAAATCAAACTATTATGATGGCGCTGGCAATGGTCGTGATAGCATCAATGATTGGTGTTGCAGGCTTAGGGCAGCAGGTCTTGCGTTCGATTAACAACCAGTTCTTTGCTTTGGGCTTATTTAACGGTATCGCGATCGTGGTGCTGGCAATCATCTTTGATCGGGTATCTCAAGCGTATGCGAAACGCTCTCAAGCACATCTTGGGGGGCAGCAATGAACATGAGTGATACCTTCATTGAAATTAAATCGCTCTACAAGCTTTTCGGTGATCAAGCTGAAAAACATATGGATCTTGTTTTACAGGGGAAAACCAAAGCAGAGATTCTTGAAAAAACTGGACATACGCTTGGTCTTAAAGACATTAACATGGAGATCAAACGGGGTGAGATCTTCGTAATTATGGGGCTTTCTGGTTCTGGAAAGTCGACCTTAATTCGTCACTTTAACCGTCTGATTGAACCGAGTGCAGGGCAGATCATGTTTGATGGTGACGACGTGATGAAGCTTGATGCGAAACAGCTTCAGGAATTTCGTCGAACACGCATGTCGATGGTGTTTCAGCACTTTGGTTTGTTACCCCATAATTCGGTGATCGATAACGTCGCCTTTGGTTTGAAAACACAGGGCGTTGCGAAAGCTGAGCGACTACAGAAGGCTAAACAATGGTTAGCTGACGTCGGTTTAGAAGGGTATGAGGGACTATACCCATCACAGCTTTCAGGCGGTCAGCAGCAACGTGTTGGTCTAGCGCGAGCTTTGTGCACCGACCCAGATGTATTGTTGATGGACGAGGCTTTTTCTGCATTGGACCCTCTGATTAGAAGCGAGATGCAGGATCAATTGATTCATCTGCAAGAAAAACTCCACAAGACAATCGTTTTTATTACCCATGATTTGGACGAAGCCTTGCGTGTTGGTGATCGAATCGCGATTCTCAAAGATGGTGAGCTGGTTCAAGTCGGCGAGCCTAGTGAAATTCTTCTGCAACC
>NZ_LWFH01000102.1:0-22618 GCF_001635725.1 Oleiphilus sp. HI0066 | reverse complement strand
GCATGGATGTATGCGCTTACTCGTAATTATTCTCGTGTTTTTGGCTGTTTTACTTCCAACGACGAAAAGTATTGCTTCTGATCTAACCCAACTAGCTAATGATCGACAATGGCTAGACCTCTTACACTATCATCAGGTCGGCATTCTTTCCGAGCAAGGAAGCCAAGTCGACGATCCTAGTTTTTTTCTGAGTCCTGACGGACAAACCAATCCCAAAAGTGAACTCAGTGCCACCATTGAAGCGATGTCAACTTTCGGAACAGACTTCAACAAATACCGATGTAAATATCCTGCTCGCTTTACCTGGCTTCAAAGCCACGGCTATTTAACCAATGAAAATTTAAACTGTCCTGAGCTCAAGCAATTTCTTCAAGATGTATCAGCGCAGGGTTTAACACTGATCTTTCCTGCGGCATATTTGAACAGCCCTTCATCGATGTTTGGTCATACCCTAATGCGCATCGACAGCTCTACACATAAAAGCGATCTACTTTCGTACAGTATTAATTATGCTGCCAACGCCGACCCGAACGATAACGAACTTGTTTTTAGCTACAAAGGCCTGAATGGAGGTTACCCAGGTGTTTTTTCGGTATTGCCGTATTATGAAAAAGTAAAAGAATACAATTACCTTGAATCCCGAGATGTGTGGGAATACGAACTAGACATAAACAATCAGGAATTGCAGCTATTCATGCTCCATGTCTGGGAGATTAAAGATACGCATTTCGACTATTACTTTTTTACTGAGAACTGCTCGTATCATCTTCTAACACTTCTCGATGCTTCTAGTACAAGATTTGAGTTATCAAAACAATTCAGCACAGATGTAATTCCAGCCGATACAGTTAGAGCCTTGCAAGAAGCCGGACTCATTAAGAGCGCAAGGTTTAGACCTTCGATGCAAACAGCATTAAAGCACCGCCGTAATCAAACTTCTTATGCGACACAGCAATTTGCTGAACAGCTATTAAATGAACGAAATCGGGAAGTATCAGAGCTCACATCAACATCAGTGTTAAGTGACAAACATAAAGCTCAGGCAATAGAACTTGCAGTATCCATCGCGCGATACCGAGCTAAAGAAGAGCCTGATGAAGCTGCGTATTACAATAAGCGTACAATCAGACTATTGTCCGAACGAAGTAAAATTAAAGTAGATCAAAGCTTTACGAGTACACCGACGCCTAAAACACGTGATGACCAAGGCCATCGATCTCACCGCTGGTTAGCGCGCTCCGGTCATGACATAGATGGCAATTACATCGGACTTGATCTTCGGATGTCTTATCATGATTTCTTAGACCCTGTACTGGGATATATCCCAGGAGCTCAACTCGAAATCATTCACGCGAAGTTTAAGTCTTATCTTGATAAGCCAGAGTCAAACGCTCAATTTCAACTTGAAGAATTTAGAGCCATCGATATTCGCTCTTTCTCACCTAGAGATAATTTCATCAAACCTATCTCTTGGTTTGTTTCTACAGGCCTGACGCGCAACATCTATCAATCTGACGAACTAATGCCGTATCTCAATGCAGGCCCCGGCGTCAGCTATCGCACGCCTATTACGAGCAATATCGATTTGCTTAGCAGTGTGTTGCTCAGTTCACGCGCATACATCGACTCAGATATCGATAAAGGATTTACCATCGATAGCGGTCCTAAACTCAACTGGCTAATACAAACTGGAAGCATTAATTTCAATGCGTATTGGGAGCGTCACTACTCTCTACTCGGAGCAAATTTTAATCAGCAAATAGCCTACCTTGGAGTTGGTGTCGCTGCGTTTTCTAATACCAGCCTTCGTCTCGGGGTATCGTATTCAGAATCTAACTTAGAACGACATCAAAGCATCAC
The DNA here is from genome assembly GCF_001635725.1 of Oleiphilus sp. HI0066. Taxonomy (NCBI): domain Bacteria; kingdom Pseudomonadati; phylum Pseudomonadota; class Gammaproteobacteria; order Oceanospirillales; family Oleiphilaceae; genus Oleiphilus; species Oleiphilus sp. HI0066. The sequence goes on along the minus strand of NZ_LWFH01000102.1, from coordinate 20,758 downwards.
CAAAGACTATCAAACCGCGGGAGAAATCGGCCTTGCGTGGTACTTCTAATCTAGCTCATAACATCAGTTCTATTCCTATTCGTCTATTATTAATTTTTGCGCTTATAACAAGCGTGGGCTGCAGTAACCTATCTAGCTTTTTGTTTTTTCCCCACCAGCAACACTACAAAACCCCAAACGATCTCAACGTCGAATATGAGACTGTTACGCTTGAATCGGAGGGATTTAAACTTGTTAACTGGCTGATCAAACCTAGTAAAGGACAAAGCCCGAAAGGAACAATCCTATATCTGCATGGCAATGGGGAGAACATCAGCACACATATCAATTCAGTCGCATGGCTAACTAAATTCGGCTATGAGGTATTTCTTTTAGATTACCGCGGTTATGGCTTATCAGAAGGTGGATCGACACTACGAAGCGCATTTATCGACATACAAAGCGCACACCGATGGATAAGCACTCGGCTCGCAGGATCCGAACAATCTTTCTTTGTATTTGGTCAGAGTATGGGGGGAGCCCTAGCAATTACCTATGCAGCGAACATAAATAAGACGGATGAAGATCTACGAACTATCAACGCTTTAATCAGCGAATCTGCTCCGGCCAACTGGCCCCAAGTAGCGCGAGAAGCAATGAGAAAACACTGGTTGACGTGGCTTGTGCAAGTTCCAGCGAGTCTAATTGAAAGCGACTATAACCCTGAAAAACATATCTCAGAACTGAAACAAACTCCGATATTACTGATGCACAGCAAAAATGATCCTGTCGTCGACTATCGTCACTTCACGCAATTAGAAGCGATCGCTAAACAAAACGATCTTAATATTTCTAGCTATCAAACATTGGGCTTACACACGCAAGGCCTGGCATATGAAAAAGCGCGCAAAACACTACTTAATTTCTTAGCATCAAACAGCGGAACAAACGCCCAATAGACACACAGCGAAATATATCTCTGATTAAACGCCGCGTTTAACCCAACCAATCTCGCATAGCAGCAATTTTGAATTGCTGCCCTTGCTTTTCAAACACCACATGATTCTCATCTATCAGCAAGACAGTCATACCTTCAAACATCTGCCCTTCTCTCAGATAAATATTATTGATCATTACACGTCTAGCACTCGGATCAGAACTATAGATATGGCTATTAAACAGAAGCTTCGGAACACGAGGACGCGCAGAATTGCTTATTTCATGTAAAAACAGGACATCGTGATATTGATTATTTAACTCGAGCACTTGCGATGAGGATAAAGGCAAAGAAGAGCTATCTTCACCTTCCAAGTTGGCAGAGAGCCCAACATCATTGACACTTTCGTCATTACTATCGAGCGGAACATCGGACAACTGAACTAAAGGGCTCAATTCTAAACGTTCCTTATCTAATTGATTGATTTTCTTATCAAGCGCGGAGATATTAATACCCGAGTCCAACTCTTCATGATTAGCATCCTGATTTGACAGCAGTCTCGGCTCAATAAGAATTGATCGCCTTTCTTCCACTGAATTTTGATCGGACACTTGGGCTTTTGTTACTACCGAAACGATTACGTCTTCAGACTTCTGTCGATTTACCGATTTATCGTCAACCAAAGTATGGGGATTCTGCTCAATAGACTTTTGATCAATCGCCCCTATTTTTTTAGCTTTTGGCACAACTGGAGTTTGATTTAGCGCCTGCGTTTTATGCTCTGCTGCCGTTTCAACTATCACAGACGAAGACGAAAAGTGAATATACAAAAACACCAGTGCATTTAAGAAAAGAACCGCTACGAGTAACCCTATCCAAGGAAATCGTTTTTGCTGGCGAAGATGCAACAAGTGCTGATCTTGTCTAAAAGATGGTTGGCCTTGTTGCTGACGTTCCCGTTCTGAGCGTTCGAGGGCCTCTAGTATGTATGACATTTGTTATGAGTTTCCTAATAACTTTGGTGCGTCGGTTTCCAACAAATTATTCATTTGAATTAAGGTCAGACTACCGGCGATACCATCAGGAACAAGCCCCATAGAACGCTGAAATTCAATCACTTGCTCTTGCAAGCTTAAGTCTTTGGTCTCAGGGTTAATTTCGGCTAAGCCTTTCTCCAACCATGCACCTTCTTTAAGTTGTCCCGGTGTGACGATTCCAGACTTATAAGGAGGGAGTTGCCATATCACTGAATACTCGCCTAACCAATAACGATCAATATCATCTAGAGAGGTTCTAAACTTTTCACCCGAATGCTCTACCAGAGCAAAATCACCTTCGATCTTTAACAAGGCAACATGAATTTTCTGGCCTTGATTATTAAACAATGTGAGTACGGCAGGACGGTCAATACGTATCAAACTACGCCAATTTCCTTGCTTATGAAGACACGCAAGTCCGTTCACTTGGGCAAACTCGCATGCTAATTGGAAAGGCTCTTCAACGTAGTTTAAATTCCAACTTTCAAAAAGCGACTGAAATGCTTGTAACTTATCTTTCTTACCTTTTTCTCGGCCACCTAAATCAACACTAACAGCAGCAAGAGGGATGCTTCCGGCTGATTTAGGGGCACTCTTCTCCATTACCTGTTGTAGCAGGCGCGTATCTGGATTAGGAGCTTCTACATATGCTACTAACGACTCTGGTGATGAAGACAAAGCTTCTTCAAAGTCATTGATATAAACCTGCTCTCCGTTTTCTGGCTTTAAAACAAGTGCATGAGTTTGAAGTGCAGAAGATTGATCGACATCAACCTCATCCTTCTGTTCATTTATATGCGAGATAGTTTTCTCAGGAGATTTTGTCACTTCGACGACACTATTTACTGACGAATCAACAAAAGGCGTGATGCTATCCAAAAACGGCTTAGACCATACGCCGAGACCAACAAACAAAGTGATCCCCAACGCGGTACCCACTACTCGATACCCGTATTGAAAGACGAAACGCTCCCACGCAGAACGACTTTCACCGAGTATTTCGTAGTTAGCACGTTTGATATGTTCAACTTCAACCTGATCTGAATTGCTTGCATAGGCGCCTAATAGCGCTCGATCAGAGAGCAAATTTATTAAACGCGGAACGCCGCCACTGAGCTTGTATAGTCGGTTCAAGGCTTTATCACTAAACAAGCGCGGTTTCCTACCAGCAACAGCCAAGCGACAAGACACGTAAGCACCAAGTTCAACGCGATTTAAAGACTGTAAGTGGTAACGCGCTGTGATTCTCTGAGCCAGCTGACGAAGCTCAGTTTGAGCCAACATATCACGTAACTCAGGCTGCCCAAGAAGGATGATCTGCAATAACTTTTTCTCTGACGTTTCTAGATTCGTCAAGAGCCTTAACTGCTCCAATACATCAGACGCTAAGTTCTGAGCCTCATCGATAATCAGTACCGTGTGGCGCTGCTTTGCGTGAGCATCCAATAAGTATGCGTTCAATGCATCGTTGAGAGATTTAATCGAAGCATCTCTCTCATACTCAATTCCATACTCATCACAAATAGAGGCGAGAAGCTCGTGTGCGGAAAGTTTAGGATTAACGATAAAAGCAACATCAGTGTTGCTAGGAACTTGATTCAAAAAACAACGGCAAATTGTGGTTTTACCTGTTCCCACTTCACCCGTAAGAACAATAAACCCACCTTGGCCTTGAACGCCATAGAGCAAGTGAGCCAAGGCTTCGCGATGGCGCTCACTCATAAACAAATAACGGGGGTCAGGAGCGATAGAAAACGGTGCTTCTTTTAAGCCGAAATAATCGAGGTACATAGCTTCCAAGAACAAACATTGTTAGTTAATTAACAAAGAGTAACTAAAAGCCAAGATTCAAGCAATAACTCTTAACTTCGCTTTATGTGTTCTGACTTCGCTTTTCAGATCAGTAATACACTGCTCGAGCGTCTTACTAATTTTTGCGTGAGTTCGAATCATAGCTAAACGCGGCCAAGTAGCGCGCTGACCTTGCATCATTAGCTCTGAAATAAAGTCGCTTGATGGATTTGAAAGAACCTTCGCATAATGACTCAACTTATATTTGGGATATAAAGTGACATCACCCTGATAACGTTGCGAAAGCATGGAATAGATTTGGCCTGCGCCTTGTCTAACAATTTCATTTTGGTTGTGCTTACGAAGATAATCAGACACAGCTTGACCATGGAAGCGAAGCTCTCCTTTCAAGATTTTACTCGGTAAATCGCGTAAACGATTCTTGTCGGCATGCTCTTCTTTTAGAAACGGCACAACATGCGGGTTTGTTTGACTAACGATGCTGAAGTTAACATCGTGCAAATGCATCAACCTTTCGATCGGCAAGTCAGAAACCACACTTCCATCCACCCAACGCATATTTGGCATATAGGCCGCATGATTTCCCTTCTCATCCTTTTGCTGCAACTGAACAGGAGGAAAGATACTAGGAACAGCACAAGACGCCAGCGCCGCGCTCCACATCATTAAGTTAGGCGATGTGTAACCGCTTAAAAGCCTCTCTTTTTGCTGATGCTTCACAGGGGACACGGTGATATTGACACTGCGGCCAGTTCTCTCAAAGGCCTCTTGCATCGTATAGTCACCGATATAGTAACGAATCGACTCGCGTAGTTTACTTTGCTCCATAAACCCGCGACCACGAAGACCATTTAAGATACCCGCCCATTTCCAGGGTTTAAGGTTCAAATTCTCAGGGTCGAAAAACTCTGGCAGCTCTTCATCAGTATGCGTTCCTAATAAGGCAGCAATGATAGACCCTGCACTTGATCCTGCGACAACCTGAGGTAAAAGATCTTGTTCCCAAAGCGCTTTAACTACACCTAAGTGAAATGCTCCTAACGAGGCGCCACCACTCATCAACAAAGCCGGTCGGCCATAACTAAGGAGAATTGCTTTGAAAAAATCAAGTTGCTGAGCTGGAAGCATCGAAGATTTAGGGTGTCGGCAAAGAAATTGTAGCGCGACGCATACCTCTTCGACATAATCATCAATAAGACGTTTAGTGCCGACGTAACAAACGGAATATAGCCTTGGGTCTCCCATATTCCCCAAGTCGTGATGAAGCCCTTCACGAAGAGCACGACCTAAACCCTCTAAGTCTTCACGCAAACGCAAGTTACGCAAGGCATGCATCCGCTCTGAAAGCACATCAAAATTATAAATATCTGAATAGGGTTCCAGCTTCCATTGCTGATTGTCGAGCGTGTGATCTAAGGTTAAAGCGATCTCATTCCATTGCGCATAGCTTGTTGACTCATTTAAGTAGCCTTTTAGTTTTTTTATATACGCTTGCTTGTTTTCCACGAGAAACCTTTTCCTGCCGTCTTTTAAAAAAATATAGCGGACAGCAATTAAGACATCTGTGGAGTTGATGAGTATTGATGTGAAGGAATGTAAAAGAGAAGTGAATATTTAACTGTTGCGCATTTGTTTAAAGGCTTAAAAGTCCTCCAAATCTAAGTCGTCATTCGCAAAGGCATCTTCCACAACACCATCACGTATGAGGTAGTTACGATTTTGCAAATAGGCATTGCGAACAAAGACATAAGGATCAGATCCAGCCATTAAGTGTTCAACCTTCAAGAGATCTGCTCGAATATCAAGAACTTTGAGCCCTGTTAATGCGAGCTTTTCCGTACTCGATAATTCATCTGTGTAATAAAGCGGATCAGAGTAAGTATCCGCTGCGCGCCCTAAGGTATCTCTAAAGGTGGAAGGACCTAAAAAAGGCCAAACGATATAGCTGCTATTTTCATAACCATAAAACGCTAGGGTCTGCCCAAAATCTTCCTCTTGATTCTGCAAGCCGAAGTAGGTCGCGACATCAATAAAACCAGCCAACCCGAAAGTTGTATTCCAAATTACGCGATTAAGCGACACAACTGCATTGTGGAGCTTCCCTTGCAGAATACTGTTTGCAAACGTCTCTACATCATCAAGATTATTAAAAAAATTCGTGATGCCTATATTCATAAACTTAGGCATCACGTAGTTATAACCTTGGGCAACAGGTTTTAAAACATAGCGATCAATTTCTTGATTGAACGCAAACATGGTTCGATTAAAACCCTCGTAGGGATCTACTTCAGTTTCTGAAAGTTCTTCAGCTCGAACAGAACTAGCCGAGCAGGCTATTAAGGCGAGAGAGATAAAAATCCATTTTTTAATCAATGTGGTTCCGTACATAACTTGTAGCTTATTAGTATTCTAGTTTTAGACCTTCGCACACTTCTTAACAATAACACTGCCAACTGAGTAACCTGCGCCAAACGAGCAAATCACACCAGTATCACCAACGGCCAAGTCATCACGGTACTTATGAAAGGCAATAATTGATCCTGCAGATGACGTATTAGCATATTCATTTAATATCACAGGAGCCTCGCCTTCCTCTGCAGGTCGACCTAAGACCTTCTTCGCAATCAAAAGGTTCATATTTAAGTTAGCTTGATGCAGCCACATTCGCTTGAGCTGGTCTGGAGTGAAATCGTTATCTGCGAGGTGCTCAACAATCATATTGGCAACCATTGGAGAAACCTCTTTAAATACCTTTCTCCCCTCTTGAACAAATAACTTATCTGCGTTGGCTTGCGCTTCTGGAGCGCAACGATTCATAAAACCGAAATTGTTACGAATATTATTCGAGAAACTTGTTTTTAATTTTGCGCTGACCACTTCGTAATACGTATCGACAGACATCAAATCCTGTCTTTCAACAAGAATAGCAGTCGCAACATCGCCAAAAATAAAGTGACTATCGCGATCTCTAAAATTTAGGTGAGCTGTACAGACTTCAGGATTCAGAACAAGTACGGACCGCGCTGTTCCGGCTTTCACCAAATCAAGCGCAGTTTGAAGAGCAAATGTGGCAGACGAACATGCAACATTCATATCGAAGCCAAAGCCGTCAATCCCAAGCTGCTGTTGAACTTCAATAGATATTGCTGGGTAAGCTCGCTGTAAGTTGGAACAAGCTACAAGTACGGCATCAACATCAGCTACCGTTTTATTGGCTTGAGCCAGCGCGTCTTTTGCGGCGGCTGTTGCCATTTCACATAAAACACTCGGCTCAGAATTTGGTCGTTCGGGGATATTCGGCGCCATGCGCATTGGATCAAGAATACCCTCTTTATTCATCACATAACGGCTTTTAATTCCGCTAGCTTTCTCTATGAAAGCAGAAGAAGATTCTTGTAAGGGTGCGACGCTTCCGTCTTCAATGGCAGCTGCGTTTTCTGCATTAAATGCCGCAACATAACTATTAAAGCTTTCTACCAACTCATCATTACTAATTGACTGCGTTGGAGTAAACAAACCTGTGCCGGTTATCGCCGCTTTATACACTAATTTCCCCTTCTATAAATTATCTATTCTCGTCAGAGACGCGCACCACTAAGAAGCATCATCAGACATTAGTCTTGAAGACACCAATAAACAACTTAAATCAATCACCTCTCAGCGCCGAGTTAAACTCGTCGCACCAACTGCCATTGTTTATTGATACGTTTTTCGGAGATGGTCTCAGCCGTGCCCAATTGTTGGGCGAACCATGATACGCGCTGCTCTTCAATTAGCCAACGAAATCTTGTTAACTCTGGGTCAGAAATACCTTGCGCTTTGTGTGCGTCTAAGCGACTTCGGTATTGCTCCCACCAGTCTTTTAACAACGGCAATGTTTTCCTCTCAAGTGCTAGCTCACGCCCCATCTTTTCGAAGCGCAATGTGCAAGCCTTCAAGTAACGCGGATAATGTTCTAGCTGCTTGTAATCAGTTTGCGACAAGAATCCATCGTATACTAAGTGCTGTATTTGATACTTTAAATCTGCGACAGACATGGCTACCGTAAAATTGATTTTTCCCTTTAATAGCTTCATCAATTCATGGTATTCCTTGAGGATCTCATTCACTAACTGAGCATGTTTTTTAGCCTCAACGACAAAGTCTCCTCGACCCGCCTGCCAGCGTTCTTCAAACTCGGCGGAACTTCTTGGAATTTCATCGCAACGAAAATGATGTGCAATCGCAGACAGAGCAAAGTCATCGTACAAAGCCTCAGCTCTTCCGGTTGGCGCGTAATACAAGCCCATTTGTTTATAGTTAGGGATCTCTTTGGGCAACAAAGCGATTTGATCACTTAACTTGTAAAACAGAAGGCGCGCCATTCCCAAACGGCTTTGTTCTTGCGCTTTATGCTCATCATTCTCGTTAGTCTTAAGAACGTATTTTTTCTTATCGATCAAGCAAGGATATACATTCAGTCTGATACCAGCTTGGGAAACTTCAATAGACTCTGGCAGATCGAAATCCCACGCTAATACCTCTTGTTCATTGCGCACTGAATCCTGAGCGTCTGCATCTGGCTTATCCTTTAAGTACTCATCAGCTTTCTCTACAACTTTAACGAGATCCCTTCCTTGAGTAATTAACTTTCCATTGTCATCAAGCACTCGGATATTCAAACGTAAATGATCATCGAGCAAATCAACATTCCACGCTTCAATAGGCACATTAACGCCTGTTAGATACTTTAGCTGCGCAGCCAAGCTTTCTAATAAGGGATCAGTACTGGATTCGACTTTTTCAAAGATTTTATTAACTGTATCCGGAACAGGTACAAAGTGTTTACGCAGTGTTCGAGGTAAATTCTTGATCAACTGCGTGCATTTTTCTTTAAGTAAACCAGGGACTAACTTCTCAAGGCGCGCGGCCGTAACCTGCCTTGCTGCGCGCGCTGGAACGTTAATACTGATCCCATCCTCCGCAGCTCCTGGTTTAAAGGAGTATGTTAAAGGAAACTTGATACCATTGTTTTCTAGGGTGTCTGGAAACATCCCAGCATCAAAGCTCGCGGCATTATCTAGTTTAAGTTGCTCTTCACTAAAGACAAGACGGAGCTTGTCATTCTCGCTTGCTTGGCGATACCATTTTTCGAGCGCAGCATCGCTCACAACATGTTTTGGCAGTAGGCCATCGTACAAGCTATATAGCGCCTCATCATCAATGACAACGTCCTTTCTTCGCGTACGATCTTCTATTTTTTCTAGCTCTTGCAAGGCAGCGTGATTGAGTTTGATCGCCTTTACACGCCCACGATATTCACCCTCCACTAATGCGCTACGAATAAAAACTTCTCGCGCAAAAACTTCATTCACAGAGCTGAAATTAACGAGCCGTTTTGCAACGATTTCAAGTCCATATAACGTGACTTTTTCATACGCTAATACTTGCCCGCGCTTGCGCTGATAATGCGGCTCGCTCCAAGACTTCTTAATCAAGTGCGAAGCAAGAGGTTCAACCCAACCTGCTTCAATGCGCGCATTCATACGCGCAAACACTTGTTGTGTTTCAACGAGTTCCGCAGACATTAACCATTTGACTTTGGATTTCGCGATACCAGACCCAGGATATATCTGAATCTTCTTGTTACGACAGGCAAGATAATCACGCTTTTCATCATGACGCGCGATGTTTGATAAAAATCCCGAAAGCAACGATTCATGCAGCGCTTGATACTTCAAGGATTTTTGATCGTCTGTCACGGGTGAGTCTGATGCTTCAACATCAGGTGTTTGTTCACGCCAAGCTTTACAAGCAATGACTAGTTGACGATGCATCTCACGCCATTCTCGCATGCGCATAAACGATAAAAAGTTCTTTTGCGCATAGCGCTTTAGTGCACTCGAACCAAGTTCTTGTCGTTGCTCTTCGTAATGTTTAAACAAAAGTACTAGTGATGCAAAATCCGAGTCCTTATCTCGAAACTGAGCATGGGCTTGATCCGCAGCTTGACGTTTTTCAACTGGGCGTTCGCGAGGATCTAGTATAGCCAAGCCACTCACAACAATCAGGGCGTCATCAAGACAGTTTTGTTGTTTTGCTTGATACAAGACGCGCGCGAGTTTGGGGTCGATTGGCAGTTTTGCGATTTCTCTACCTAAACGAGTAATTCTATTAGTTTTGTTGACTGCACCAAGTTCAAATAAAAGCTTGAAACCATCATTCCAAAGCTTCGATTCTGGCATGTCCAAAAACGGAAATTTCTTTACGTCAACCAAACCTACATCCAACATCTTCAAGACAACTGAAGCAAGGTTTGTTCTTAGAATCTCTGGATCAGTAAACTCGGGGCGGGAATTAAAGTCGTCTTCACTATAAAGCCGATAACATATGCCTTCTGCAACACGCCCACAACGCCCCTTACGTTGATTCGCGCTTGCCTGAGAAATTCCTTCAATTGGAAGTCTTTGAATTTTTGAACGAACGCTATAGCGGGACATTCGCGCTAAACCGCTATCAATCACGTAGCGAATACCTGGCACGGTAATCGATGTTTCCGCAACATTCGTCGCAAGCACAATACGACGACCAGAGTGGCTTCGAAATATCTTCTGTTGCTCTTCGTTACTTAGGCGAGCGTATAGCGGCGTTACTTCCGTATCACGCCAATCCATATCTCGCAGATGTTTTGCTACTTCCCGAATCTCGCGTTCTCCAGGAAGGAAAACAAGTGCATCACCAATGCGCCACCCCCGCTCCTTTTCATCGTCTTGCAAGGTTTCTACAGCGCGCTGAACCATTTCAGGTAAAGACATTTCATTATCGCGCCCACCATCGAGATATTTCACGTCTACAGGAAAGGTTCGTCCCTCCACTGAGATAACAGGAGCATCTTCGAAATGGCGAGAGAAACGCTCTACATCTATCGTCGCGGAGGTAATCACTACCTTCAAGTCTTTTCGCTTTCGCAAAATGGTCTTTAAATAGCCCAAAATAAAATCGATATTCAGACTACGTTCGTGCGCTTCATCAATAATGAGCGTTTGATACTTGTTTAAAAACGGGTCATTTTTAATTTCGGCAAGTAAAATACCATCCGTGATGACCTTGACTAAGGTCTGGTCCGAGGACTGATCAGTAAATCTAACCTGATAGCCAACCGCGTGGCCCAATTCTGTATTGAGCTCATCACTAATTCGATTAGCAACGGTTCTGGCGGCCAAACGACGTGGTTGGGTATGACCGATTAATCCACGATTAGCTAAACCTAACTCCAAACAAATTTTAGGAAGCTGAGTCGTTTTACCGGAACCTGTTTCACCAGCGACAACGACAACCTGAGCGATTTGAAGCGCATCCTTAATCTCGTCAACCTGTTGTGAGACGGGCAAATTTTCAGGATATGTAATAGTGACAGGTGTCTGCTTTCTCGACTCAACTAAATCACATGATTTCTGGTACTTTTCATCCAAGCTCTGAAGCTGTTTTTGGCGATCACTGTCATTGAGTTTTGCCGCATGGGACAGTTTACGCCTTATCGCATACTCATCGCGCAATAAACATTTAGACAAATCATATTGTTGAATATTGTTTTGATCGGAAACAGACACTAGGTTCTCTTTAATTTCTTTAGATACAGACGCTTACACGATGACGTTTGATTCGCTTTGATTGTGGCCTATTCTAACTTGAATAGACTTTGTTATAGCGGAAGCCAATTATGCGGGTTATCGAAAACATTACTTACGATGAACTACACGTCGGGGATTATGCCACATTCACAAAAACATTAACGGAAGATGAGCTAGTTTTATTTGCTGCTGCTTCTGGCGATGTAAACCCCGTTACTTTGGATGCGGAATACGCAAAAAAAACCACTTACAAAGAGCGTATAGGCCATGGAATGTGGGCAGGCTCTCTTATTTCTGCGGCTTTATCTACTGTTATTCCAGGTCCCGGAACAGTACATCTGGAGCAAAATTTAAAGTTCAACGAAGCTGTTAGACTCGGAGACACACTAACAGTGACGCTAACTGTTAAAGAGAAGCTAGCACACAACCGTGTTGAGATGGACTGCTCGGTTAGAAATCAGGATAATATTGAGATTATTACTGGCACTTCTTTGATTGCAGCCCCTACTGACAAAGTTTCGCTTCAAGAACCACACCTGCCAAGAATCGAAATCGAAACAACATAAATCTGAAGGTAACTATTAATGACGACGCGTGCAGAACAAAAACTTAGAACACGCAGAGCCATTTTAGATGCCGCGCTTAAAATTCTATCTAATCAAAGAAGCCTTGATAGCATTGGCCTAAGAGAAGTTACTCGCGAAGCAGGTATCGCCGCTCCTTCCTTTTATAGACACTTCGCAGATATGGAAGAGCTTGGTTTAGCTCTTGTCGAGGAAGCTGGTCTATTTCTGAGACAGATGCTCAGAAAAACAAGACAACGTATCGATGATACGGACAGCGCAATTGATATTTCCACCGATACATTCATTGAGTTTCTCGAACAATATCCCATGCATTTTCGTATTCTATTACAAGAACAAGTGGGCTATTCCGATGAATTCAGGCGCGCTGTTCGTCTGGAAGTAGATAATTTCGTCAACGAGCTATGTGATTATCTTCAGTCTCGCGCTACACGAAATATAGACACGCAAAATGTAGCTGAAGCAATGATCGCGATTATTATTGCAATGGGAGCAAAGTTTACATTTTTAGATAAAGCTAAAAAACGAGCTCTGAGAGACAACACTATAAGCCAACTCAAACTCGTCATGCTTGGTGCGTTGAAAACAGAGATATAGCCTTCAATAACTCAGGCTAATCCCAAATAGCAAACGCACCAGCATTTGTGTCTCCATCAATCGTTGCCTCCGGCAAACCTATTGCTAACATACCCGCGAACAATGAAAGAGACTTAACTCGAGCATTCAATACTGAACCACCTAAAGCTTGTTCGTCATCATATACACTCAGGTATACCGGTGCTTCACTAATACTTTGATGATCATATATTTCTACATGAGCAGGAATTGTTGAGCTATTGAGTTCGAAACTGGCACTCGGCTGACCAATCACCAAGTAACGATTTTCCGCAGCAATCACCTCACCGAAATTAGCCCCAGATAAGGGTTGCTTAGCCTTGATGTAATTGCTAATCGATAGAGCATCAAACTCATCAAGCATATACTGATAAACCGCACCATAATTACCGTCTAATGGTCCTCCGCCAACCGGCGCATTATTCTGATTTTCTCCGGTATTAATAACCGAGGAGTTGCTATCTTCTAACGGAGCTCCCACAAATAAAGTAGTACCCGCCAAAGCAACACTTGAACCGAATCGATCACCCTGATCATTAAAGCTCGGCTTAAGATAGTCTTTAACGACTGGCGTGCCATTTAATGACGCCTTGTTAAACAATAACGCAGATCCTGAATTAACTAGGGTTGCAGCAACCGGGTTATCAATAAGATCTTGCAAATCACTCGCTCTACCATTAGATAAAGCTAAATCACTCGGTGAAGCTGCATCATTTGGTACACCTACTAATAGGAATCGATCATTTACCGCCAAAGACGCACCGAAAGCCTGTCCAGAATGCTCAAATATATGTTGGTAAGTATTGGTTTGTGCACGCCACGTATTCCCTGACTCTCTAAAAAACTGATAGACCTTACCAAGTTGTCGAGCACTACCACCAATTTCACGCTGCTGTGGAGCCCCTACAAACAACTCGCCATTGAACTCTGCTAATGCCGAACCAAAACCCGTTTTAGGATCAACAATATTCAAGGCATTGTCTGGATTCTTAATATAACCAACCTCTTGCGCAACGCATGAATTCGAAATTTCGTAGACATAGACAGCTCCGCTATCGAACTGAGAATAATTTAAGTTTAACCCTGCAGCAGCTAAAGAATATGCACCAACCCCGTCGGAATCTTCCCCTGAAGCATAAACATACAAGTAATCTCCTCGCACAAGGACATTCGAGCCAAATGCATCATTCTCTCGCGCATTACTTGCTTTGACCAAACCACAAAACTCTAGTGAACCATTCTCTAAATCACGCTGATAGAGCTGAACAGCACCACTATTTAAAGTAGTTGTATTAGATACCGCATCAGATGCAGGAACGAAACTAGTATCGCCGCCATCATTACCCGGTACTCCGACCGCTAAAAACAATCCAGTACCGGACACCGAGCTTGCTTTTTTATCTTCAATATCAGAATTCGAGTTTGCTTGAGATGTCTCAATCGAGCTCTCATAAGGGCTACGATCGATAGTAAAGTTTATTTCAAATGACTCAGATAGAGTTCTAAGGACACGACTGATTTCTTCGACATTGCCATCAGGGTCAGTCACTTCATCCGTTATGACCACTCCTAAGAACTCGCATTCAGAACGAGTTTCTTCGAATCTATATGAAATCTCGAAATTCACATCAATTTCCGAGGTTGAAGACACTATTTCAAAAGGTACTTCTAATCGATTATCCACCGTAACTGGACCTGTTTGATTGTTATTGTCAGCAATTAACGCCGTTACACTTGCTACTTCAGCAATCGATCCGTCAGCTAACGAAACATCTTCCTCGGCATCAAGCACATCGAGGTAAACAAAAAACAAATTGCTAGCTGGTTCTAAAAACAAGGTTTCTGAAAGACTTGATGCAACCAAGCTTTGCGCTTTGTATAGCACCTGGGCTTCTAGTAAATCTGCTCCCTTGGACACTAACTTAATCTCGTTGACAACGGGGCTTGCTAATGGAGCAATCGAACAATCTGGTTCGTCAGGAGAAACCAGAACCGGGTTTGCATCAACGTCATAGGTACGAGAGCACGCAGAGATAAAAACAATACAGACTAATGAAGAAACGAGTGCACGAAGAGACAAAACAATTTCCAACTATAATTCTTTGAGCCCAAGATTATATCGATGTTTGAATTATTGTTAGAGAGTCCGTACACAGTTTTTAAGACAAGTCTTTATATTTCTAGATCATGTACAATATGCGGGTTACCGCAAAAGATTATTCAATACATCTATCAATTCATTTAAGTGGACTATGACCAAGCAACTTGATCGCACCTTTTCGATTGCTCCTATGATGGACTGGACTGATAAACATCAGCGCTACTTTGCTCGTTTACTAACGAAGCGCTCGCTGTTGTACACAGAAATGGTCACGACTGGCGCCATTATATATGGAGATGAAGATCGGCACCTTGAGTACAACGAAGAAGAGCATCCTATTGCTCTTCAGCTTGGAGGCAGCGACCCTAAAGATCTTGCCAAATGTACCAAAATAGCTAAGACGCGTGCTTATGACGAAGTCAACCTTAACGTAGGCTGTCCAAGTGATCGAGTGCAAAATAATATGATTGGCGCTTGTTTAATGGGGCATAAAGACCTCGTTGCTAGTTGTATCTCTGCAATGCGAGAATCATGCGACATTCCTGTAACAATCAAACATCGTATCGGTATAGACGACTTCGATAGCGAAGAGTTTTTGAGTGATTTTGTCGGCACTGTCGCAGAAACCGGATGCTCTACATTCATCGTTCACGCCAGAATTGCAATTTTGGATGGTCTAAGCCCGAAAGAAAATAGAGAGATCCCTCCCCTCAAATATGATTGGGTATATCGTTTAAAACAACATTTTCCAGACCTAGAAATCATTATAAACGGAGGAATTAAAAACCTTGATGAAGCAGAAAATCATCTTAAAAATGTAGATGGCGTCATGCTTGGTCGAGAGGCTTACCATAACCCGTGGCTACTTTCGGAAGTGGATCAACGGTTATACAACACTCCATCCAAGGTTTTAAAAAGACATGAAGTTATTGAGCAGATGTACCCCTACATTGAGCAACAGCTAGGACATGGTCAGAAACTTAGCTACATTACCCGCCATATTTTAGGCCTATACCACGCACAACCGGGTGGCAAACAATTTCGAAGGCATATAAGCGAAGAGGCGCACAAGCTAGGTGCAGACATTGAGGTCCTAGAAAAAGCATTGTCTTACGTTGAATAACAATTTGCATTCAATGACTCTTAGTGTGAAGCAAATCGGTTTTTTATCTAGAGCATTAGTTTACGTTTACCTATATCCCATTACTCATTGAGTTTCATTATGTCGAACAAGTTAGACCAATTAAGAAAGATGACTGTTGTTGTGGCCGACACAGGTGATTTACAAGCAATTAAACAATGGAAGCCTCAAGATGCAACAACCAACCCTTCGCTATTGCTTAAGGCAGCTTCACTTACTGAATACTCTGAGCTATTGAATAATGCTAAGAGTCACGGCCTTGAAAATGGAGCATCAAGTCAAGACCAACTAGATTTAGCTTGTGATCATCTGGCGGTTTCTATTGGCAAAGAAATATTAGGACATATCCCAGGAAGAATTAGTACTGAAGTAGACGCTCGACTTTCTTTCGATACCGAAAAATCGGTTGCACGTGCACTAAGAATTATTGGAATGTATGAAGATACCGGCATCCCAAAGGAGCGAGTTCTCATTAAATTAGCTTCAACTTGGGAGGGTATTCAAGCGGCAAAAGCTCTTGAGAAACAAGGAATTAACTGCAATTTAACACTTTTATTTGATTTCTCTCAAGCGCAAGCTGCAGCGGACGTTGGTGCATATTTAATCTCTCCTTTTGTTGGTCGAATACTAGATTGGTACAAATCGAACACAGATAAACAGACATACGAGCCTTGCGAAGACCCAGGCGTTTTATCAGTAAAAGAAATATTCAATCACTACAAGAGCAACGGGTACGATACTATTGTCATGGGTGCCAGCTTTAGAAATACTGGGGAAATTGAGCAACTTGCGGGCTGCGATAGGCTTACTATTAGCCCGCAATTATTAGAAGAGTTATCAAACGATACAGCCCCACTGGAACAAAAGTTGTTTACTAAATCAACAGAAACGACCACGACTCCTTATTCAGAATCACAATTCCGCTGGGGGTTGAACGCCAGCGCTATGGCAACAGAAAAGCTTGCCGAGGGCATTAGAAATTTCGCTGTTGATCAGCTGAAGCTCGAACAAATACTCAAAGGGTGAGCACTAGATGATATCAAAGCTAAAAGCTTTTTTTACTGAACTCGCTACACAAACGAATCCTGAAGTTAAGCAAAGCTCCATAGAGCTATGCTGTTTTAGCCTAATGTGTATCATCGCTAATATCGACAATGACTTTGATGAAAATGAACGAATCACAATCAAAGAGCTTGGCAAAGAACTTTTTAGCCTAGACGATGCAACCATTTCAGATATCATCAAAGATGCTGAGCAATCAGCGCATGACTCAACTTCTTTGCACCAATTTACCTCAACCATTCACGAGCATCTGCAAGAGAAAGACAAATTCGCTCTCATCGTTGGCTTATGGAAAATAGCTTATGCTGATGGATCAATAGACAAATACGAAGAGCACATTATTCGCCGAGTGGCCGAACTCGTTTATCTTGATCACGCTAGGTTCACAGAAGCAAAGCATGTAGCAAAACCATGACGTATATCATTGGACATCGGGGCGCACGCGCAGAACTTCCTGAAAATACAGTGCCTAGCTTTGTTCACGCCCAACAAAATGGATGCTTCGCTTTTGAGCTCGACGTCAGGCTATCTTCCGACCATGAACTAATGGTATTTCATGACGTTACGACGAACAGAACGACGGGATACCGGGGAAATATACACGACATTCCATCATTGAAACTTCAGACGCTAAACGCTAAAGCAGATCATTTATGCTCAACATCGTGCTTCATTCCAACCTTAAAACAAGTTGTCGATGCCGTCCCTGAAACTTGGGACTGGCAATTCGAGATAAAACCTACGAGTAGACAAAGAATGGATATCCTCGCCTACAAGCTTGCACGATACCTCAGAACAAATAATCTTAAATTAGGGAGAGTAAGCGTTACATCATCTAGCCCGTATTTTCTAAATAAAATACATCGGATCGATAGAAAAATTCGGCGCGGTTTAGTTGCCGATTTTAATGGAAACACAGCCCTGCAAACTGCTAAAAATTTAGATCTAGAGCTCATTGCTCTTAACGATAAGTTCTGTAATCAAACCGTTACCAAAGACATACTATCAGCAGGAAAAGAGATCTCAGTATGGACGGTGAATGATTTACAGCGTATTGATCAGCTGCGATTAATGGGCGTTAACAGCGTTATTACTGACATCCCGTCAACGGCGATCGCTAACAACTAAACCTAAAGGTTTCGCGTTAGCGATCTTGTCTTATTTAAAAATCTGCCGGATCTAAAGGATTAGTACCCTCAAGCACTTCATCCAAATCACCCCAACCATCTGCATCTGTATCTGAACTTCGAGGATCCGTAAGATTATCGTACTCTTCTAGGTTAACTAATCTGTCGTTATCAGCGTCACCAAAGCGTCCAGTCCCTAAATTGACGGTTGGAACACCACAACTAGCATCATTCACTAAATCATAACGACGTTCATAGAAGCAAGGAATTTGGTCAGCATCAGCACCGTCAAACAAGCCAACTCCCTGAACCTTGATCACGCCATTTGACTCTTTAACTTGAACAATCTCTGAACCAATCGGAGCTAACCCCCAGACACCCTCATCTTGACGTGTCGCAGCGAAATTAAATGCATTTTCGACCGCTGGATTATCTGGCGGACCGGCTGTAGCTAGAGAGTTAACATGAATCTGCACACTATTTTGCATAAAGTTACTCGGTGCGACATCAAGTCCTGAATTATCTAAATAAGAGGAAACCGTATATATTTCTTCGGTGCGACCAGCAATAGTGGATTGCTGAACAAGCATTTCATACATAGATGGTCTGAGATGACGACTCAACTCCGTTTGACTCAACGCCAATATTTCAGATAAGTCTAGACTCAACGCAAACCCGCTCGGTACGATGACACGAGAAGCAGCAGGCTCCCCTACCTTTGATACCAGACCAACACTCAATTTACTTTCTGGTAAACCGGCCCAACCGGCATTAGCAAATGAAATTGTATTACCAATCGATGGAGTACCAGATGTATCCACAGTCACCAAAGCTACATCTTCGATAGTATCTGAGCCAATCGGTATATAAACGCCTTGTCCAGCCACCCATACTGCATTTCGTAATTGGGCATTATCCAAATCAACTCGTCCAACAAAGCCCCCGTTTAAATCGTACATTGCAAGTTTAGCGCTGAGTCCATCACTTTCTTGTACAACAAAATGGTCGTCAACTGACAGCAAGCCAAAGATCGAACCATTCGCAACACTTAGCGAAGGCAAAGTATTGACGGTTGAAGGTGACCCAAGGTCAACTGAACGCAATGACCCATTTGTTCCGACAAGAAGTAGCTTGTCTTGAGCCGACTCATAAGTTACGAAGTCAACCGGCAAAGAAGATACATCAATATGGCTAATGTAATTGCCGGTTACATAATCATAACGAATCAGGGAATCCCAACTCGATGCGTAAAACGCAAATTGCTCATAAGAGGCATTATCGATGAATGCAACCTTCCCTATTTCAGATTGCTCTGCCATCCAGCTAGCGTAGCAGCGCATGCGATCAGCTCTTTGAAAACCATTCGTCAAGGTCGAACAAGCGTTGTCTAGAGGATATCCGTCACTATTATCGTTAGCACCATCATTGTCACTATCAGCAATCGTAGGCATTGATTTATACCCAACTGTAAAACAATAGGTTGCGCCATTTACACTATGTTCTACTTCAAGAGACGAGCACTTTCCTGGGCCCGTTTCTAAACGCGGGTTAGTAAATTCTGTCGCCGCATCTGGATCGACGAAAGACACGGTAAGCTCCGCATCATCATTAACACCATCACTATCCGTATCCGCCTTATTCGTCTGAGTCATAAGGATGTTAATCTCTACACCATCCAATAAACTATCTGTATCAGAATTTGCGACAATCGAACTAGAGTCCGTGAGATTATGTTCTCTCAGATTACTAGCGTAATCATTATCATAATCTTCGTTCGCATCGAGAATTCCATCGTTGTCTGAATCCACGCTTAATGGGTTGCTATGCGTAAAGCGATTTTCCGTTCTCATTTTCTCAAATGATTGAGGTAGCGACATATCCGTTTCGGTTAAATCGACAGGAGCATCAAAGTTAATCGGCGCTACATCATTTTCAATAACCAACAACTCTTCGATATCAAAAATACCATCACCGTCACCATCTTCTGAGCGAGGGTCCGACACATACCAAACATAAAGCCTATCTAGGCCAGGAATCGTTAGACCGGCAAAGTCAGTGATCACTTCTCTAAATGGTGGGTTGTGGAAATCAGTTCTTGGAGAAGGAATCCATCCTGGAGATAGGTATCTGCTATTCAGGACCTCATCTGGCACATTATCACTATTCAAATCGTCTCCGAAATAGAACAGCGTGTCGTCAGATTTATAGCCAAAAACCCACACCTCGTTTCCGTCAGTAATTGTATCGCCATCAGAATCATCATTGCCTGGATCTATTCCTAAAATGACCTCAACAAAATCAGGAATTCCATCGCTATCCCCATCGATATTTAGAGGATTTGAATCAACGTCATCATTCAGAAAATCAAAATCAGTATCTTTTAAAGTCGGGTTCGTACCGGCTACAACTTCCGCACCATCATCGATTCCATCGCCATCCGTATCTTTGAGATTTGGATTAGTTTTGTTGCCATTAACGTCCCCTACACTCTCTTCGCCATCACTTAGACCATCACCATCCGTATCTTCCTCTAAGGGATTACTAGTACAAGCGACGAAGCCAACCAAACCATCTTGAACACAAGTAACATTGTTCGGGTCACCCCTTACTTCGTCAAAATCAGTCAAACCATCATTGTCAGAGTCTTTCATCCAAGGGTTCGTGCCCAATACCAATTCTTCAATATTCGTTAAACCATCGAGATCTGCATCCTCATTGGCATCACTAACACTATTTGACGTGGTTAAAAATTC
>NZ_LWFH01000101.1:0-687 GCF_001635725.1 Oleiphilus sp. HI0066 | reverse complement strand
ACGCAATAATTCCGTCTGCTATAAACTGAATAGCAAGTGCGGCAAGCAATACGCCGAGAAAGCGTCTTAGCACCTCATCACCAGTCCGACCTATTAATTTTTTGACTGGGCTAGCCAAGCATAATGAAATAAATGAGATGCATCCTACGACTATCACTGCACTAAACACCGCTAATTTAGCATCTAGAGTACTTGCTCCCGAATACAGCAAAACGACCATTGTCAGAGACCCTGGCCCAGCTATTAAGGGAACAGACATTGGAAACACAGCAATATCCCCTCGTCCGTCAAGACTCGCAAAATCGACGTCCTGAGTTATCATATTAAAAGCAGTGTAAAACAATAGTAATCCACCAGCTATTCGCAACGATTGAATATTAATACCTAGCTGACCTAACAATTCTTGCCCGTATAGAGCAAAGAGAATCAAAAGTAGCATACTAATTACTATTGCCTTGAAGGCCACTCTTATTCTTTCTCTTTCAGACTTTCCTTCTACCAAAGCGTTAAAAATCAAAGCAACACCTATGGGGTCGATGATCACAACTAATGCTGTTAATGCATTAAGAAATACAAGAATGTCCAAAATAAAAGTCCTAAAAACAAAAAACCCGCTCGAAGCGGGTTTAAATAGTAGTCTATATATATTTCTAGTGTGCTGAAATTGTCCAACGCGTGTGAGATTCA
>NZ_LWFH01000100.1:0-727 GCF_001635725.1 Oleiphilus sp. HI0066 | reverse complement strand
CAATCGAAAGCATAGAGACCAAAAACACGTGTACATTCATCCAACTTGAACGAGCCAACCTGTTTTGCATTCACTAAACCCCTTTGGTTCGATGTAGTTACTCAGTGACAAAGTCACCGACTAATTGAGCTGTCAGCGCAACGTCACCTTCCATATGGAAGTGATGCCCGCCGTCTACTTGATGCTGCGTTAACGTTTTTATATACGCAAGCCGCTTCTTAATAGCTTCATATTGCTTGAAATAACCATCCGTTCCAACAAGCAATAGCACAGGACATTCGATGCCTCCCATTATTGCCTCAACCTGCGCTTCAGAAAATCGCAAAAGTGATGGCTCTAACAGCCTTGGATCAGATGACCACGTCCAACCACCTTCCACCTCTATCGTGCCCCGCTCTACAAGAAGTCTTGATGCAGGCATAGAAATCTTACCGACCCCTGCCGTTCGCGCGCGGGCAGCCACTTCTTTAGTAGGATAAACATTAAGCTTTGAGTTTCTCAACGAGGATGCACGCTTCACCGCTCTTTTGAGTTGCGGCAACACATTTTCAATTTCATCAGTCAGCGGCCCTAAGCTATCTAGCAACACCAAATGCTTAACTCGTTCGGGCACTGAAGCAGCAACTAAGGTCGCGATAATGCCACCCATGGAATGACCAACGATATCGAAATCACTTCCTTCAGAAATACTATCAACAAACGCCAAGACATCGATCGTATTATCAAC
>NZ_LWFH01000099.1:0-1174 GCF_001635725.1 Oleiphilus sp. HI0066 | reverse complement strand
TGTTGTGTATCAACCACGAATATATCGACCAAAATGCACTTAACCCTGCTGGTGCAACACGTGACGCGATTACCGGTATGCGCACAGATGTTGAAGAAGTACGCAAAGAAATCAACGCACACGGTGTTTCTGTTATCCGTATTCGTTTAACTGGTGATACTTGGTCTGTTGTCGACAATGACTCATATAATCGTCGTTTTACGGGTGCGACAGAAATGCGCATCTCGGGGCCTGTTACTCAAGATCCTTCAGTGCTAGTGACGCCATATTCACAAGCGGGGGACCGTGTTCGTGGAACATTGAATAACTGTGGCAATGGCTATACTCCTTGGGGAACCTATCTCACATGTGAAGAAAACTGGCCTGGTTATTTTGTTAATACCGGTACGCGCAGCACAGCGGATGAACGTCTTGGTGTAGACGATGACGATACGCGCTACGGTTGGGATGATGTAAAAGGTGACGGCTCTGAAGTCGCCGATGAGTTCACGCGTTTTGACGCGACGCCATCTGGCTCAGGTCCAACAACGGATTACCGTAACGAGCCAAATGGCCACGGTTATATTGTTGAAATCGACCCATACGACAACACAAGCATGGCGGTTAAACGCACTGCACTAGGTCGCATTCGTCATGAAGGCTGTGTCTTCGGTAAGTTAACCGTTGGACAACCCGTTGTATTTTATACAGGTCATGATGGGCGCTTTGAATATATGTATAAGTTCGTATCCACCGCACTTTGGGATGCAGCAGATGCATCGCCAAGCGATCGTTTAGCCACAGGTGCGAAGTACATGGATGAGGGCACGCTGTATGTTATGCGCTTTAATGACGACAACACTGGTGAGTGGATCCCTCTAGTATTGAGCACGGCGTTATCAGACAACTATATTGCAGATAACAGCCTAACGGCTGGCTCAACCTTGGGCGATATGTTCTCTTCTCTTGGTGAATTGATTCTTAACACTCCAGGAGCGGCGGATGCCGTGGGCGCAACCCCAATGGACCGTCCAGAATGGTGTGCAGTCGATCCAATTACAGGTAGTGTTTATCTCACTCTCACTAACAATACGCGCCGTGATGCGACAACAGGGACAAACCCAGCTAATCCACGTTTAGACAATAAGTATGGCCATATTCTTCGTTGGGATGAGAGTGCAGAACCAACTGCATT
>NZ_LWFH01000098.1:0-939 GCF_001635725.1 Oleiphilus sp. HI0066 | reverse complement strand
CGATAGTAATGACGAAAGTGTCAATGATGTTGGGCTCTCTGCCAACTTGGAAGGTGAAGATAGCTCTTCTTTGCCTTTATCCTCATCGCAAGTGCTCGAGTTAAATAATCAATATCACGATGTCCTGTTTTTACATGAAATAAGCAATTCTGCGCGTCCTCGTGTTCCGAAGCTTCTGTTTAATAGCCATATCTATAGTTCTGATCCGAGTGCTAGACGTGTAATGATCAATAATATTTATCTGAGAGAAGGGCAGATGTTTGAAGGTATGACTGTCTTGCTGATAGATGAGAATCATGTGGTGTTTGAAAAGCAAGGGCAGCAATTCAAAATTGCTGCTATGCGAGATTGGTTGGGTTAAACGCGGCGTTTAATCAGAGATATATTTCGCTGTGTGTCTATTGGGCGTTTGTTCCGCTGTTTGATGCTAAGAAATTAAGTAGTGTTTTGCGCGCTTTTTCATATGCCAGGCCTTGCGTGTGTAAGCCCAATGTTTGATAGCTAGAAATATTAAGATCGTTTTGTTTAGCGATCGCTTCTAATTGCGTGAAGTGACGATAGTCGACGACAGGATCATTTTTGCTGTGCATCAGTAATATCGGAGTTTGTTTCAGTTCTGAGATATGTTTTTCAGGGTTATAGTCGCTTTCAATTAGACTCGCTGGAACTTGCACAAGCCACGTCAACCAGTGTTTTCTCATTGCTTCTCGCGCTACTTGGGGCCAGTTGGCCGGAGCAGATTCGCTGATTAAAGCGTTGATAGTTCGTAGATCTTCATCCGTCTTATTTATGTTCGCTGCATAGGTAATTGCTAGGGCTCCCCCCATACTCTGACCAAATACAAAGAAAGATTGTTCGGATCCTGCGAGCCGAGTGCTTATCCATCGGTGTGCGCTTTGTATGTCGATAAATGCGCTTCGTAGTGTCGATCCACCTTCT
>NZ_LWFH01000097.1:0-678 GCF_001635725.1 Oleiphilus sp. HI0066 | reverse complement strand
ACCAAGCCACACGATGGTGGATGAAACGATAAGTAATAAAAAACCAAAGGCAGCGCCGAGCTCCCAATTAAATCGGGTAATAAACTGGGTATAGATCTGACCGGTAAACCACATACTCGATTTACCTCCGAGTAGAATTGGTGTGAGGTAATTACCGAGCGTTAGCATAAATACGACAATGCAGCCGGATATTATGCCCGGCATTGAATGTGGGATAACGATCTCTTTCAGGATAGAAAGCTTACTGCCGCCAAGGTCATAACCCGCTTCAATTAAGCTGTCATCTAAACTATCTAAAGTGCTTACCAACGGCACCACCATAAATAACATGGAGGTGTAAATTAAGCCCATCATCACGGTGACATCGTTGTATAAAAATTCGATTGGACCGTCGATCAGTCCAAGCCACTGCAGAGAGGAGGAGATAACTCCAGTTTCTCTGAGAAGGATCATCCAACCAAAGGTGCGCACTAATTCGCTAACCCAAAACGGCAACAGGCAGAGTAAAAATAAGATGCTTTTGGTTTTTCCACGCAACATCTTAGCTATGTAATACGCTACGGGAAAAGCAATAATTAGTGTAAGCACTGTGGCAAGTATCGACATAAATGCCGTTCTCGCTAAGGTATTCCAATAGAACGGCTCAGTAAAAAATTCTGCATAGTTTGCCAAGCTCGT
>NZ_LWFH01000096.1:0-731 GCF_001635725.1 Oleiphilus sp. HI0066 | reverse complement strand
AACCGATCCATTGAACCTCAATGTATAAAAGCAGAGTGGATAGCGTAATAAGGAGCATCGAATGCCAAATTCAAACAATAAACGAATGGGTATCAACGAAATGTCGGCAATCACAACCATGATCGCCAATGGTGAGCTAGAGAAACTGAGGCTAGCCTTGCTCGACAAAACACTCAAAGAGCTGGAGCTAGACTATTTGCTTGACTTAGCTCAGCTCAAAAATAATCCAGAGATCACCAAGCTCTTAAAGCAACATGCGGATACTAGCTTTAGATTCTAAGGCTGGGTTCGTGGGGCTGCCGGCAGACTAAATGGTAGCCATCTCGATCGAGGAAGAGTTATACAATTGCAGAGCTAAGTTATTGGCTAGATACCATGCAATACTTCATTTGTTAACGCGATCTTGATTCATTACCGCGTAACAAAAAACGTTGAAAATACCGCATGACTTCATACTTGTTATGTCATTGGCCTATATTTCATTTCTAGATTCAACTAAAAATAAGGGAGCATCACGATTTGAAGCGCGTGCCTTTGGTTTATCATCCGAAGTACAGTTACCCTTTCGACAGCAAACATCGTTTTGTCATGTCTAAGTTTGAGCGCTTGTACGATTATTGTTGCAATGCAGGGCTTGTAGCATCTAACGAACATCAACCATCCGCGGCGCGAATTGATGAACTTACTTTATGCCACGCTTCTCGCTATCTCAATGATTTGACTCATAACAC
>NZ_LWFH01000095.1:0-776 GCF_001635725.1 Oleiphilus sp. HI0066 | reverse complement strand
AACCGTTCACTCAGCAACAATGAAAGAAGCGCTAGCCGAGTGGGATATCATGCAAAACAACTCACCTGAATTGGCAGAGTTCTTTAAAGCAGGTCCAGCGGGCATTCCAACACAGACCGCGTTTAGCCAAGCGACAAGATGGCCAAGCCTAGATGGTGACCGTAAAGATGGTTGTATTCGTTCTATCGAAAACGCGTTCTCGCTAGAGGGCGGCCTCGCTATTCTTTATGGCAATATCGCTCTTGATGGGTGTGTTGTGAAGACGGCAGGCGTTGATGAGTCAATCCACGTATTCACGGGTAAAGCAAAGATCTTCGAAAGCCAAGACTCAGCAGTAAAAGGTATTTTGAACGATGAAGTAAGTGAAGGCGACGTTGTCGTTATTCGCTACGAAGGTCCGAAAGGCGGCCCAGGGATGCAAGAGATGCTTTACCCAACAAGTTACCTTAAATCGAAAGGCCTTGGTAAAGCATGTGCGCTATTAACCGACGGTCGATTCTCAGGCGGCACCTCTGGCCTATCTATCGGTCACTGCTCACCAGAAGCTGCAGCAGGTGGTGCTATAGGCCTGATTGAAGAGGGCGACATCATTGAAATCAACATTCCTGAACGTAGCATCAACGTGAAACTTAGCGATGCTGAGTTACAAGCTCGCCGCGATGCAATGGACGCAAAAGGAAAAGATGCGTGGAAGCCATTAGAAGATCGTCCACGTAAAGTGACACCAGCACTTAAAGCATATGCTTTACTAGCCACTAGTGCGGACAAAGGCGGTG
>NZ_LWFH01000094.1:0-1147 GCF_001635725.1 Oleiphilus sp. HI0066 | reverse complement strand
CGTTCGGCGGATGAAGTGTTTGCGGAATTCCCAGAAGATACCAGTACACCAGAAATTAATATCACCGTGACGGACGAAACAAAGTTTGAATTGATAGAAAAGCTTTGTGGGCGTGCTGCAGCATTTGAAGATGGGAGTGTCTCTACCATCGACGGATTACGTGTTGATTTTGCAGATGGGTGGGGGCTATGTCGCGCATCGAATACAACGCCGGTTTTGGTTCTCCGTTTTGAGGCAGACAACGAGTCGGCAATCGCACGCATTCAGGCGCGCTTTAAAGAGCAATTATTAGCTGTTGATAGCAGTTTAAATATCCCGTTTTAGTTAAGAGTTCGAATAAATGAGTTTAGATAAAGACAGTGCGATTCAAGTCGCTTCTGTATTGAATAAGGCTCTGCCTTATATCCAACGTTTCGCGGGTAAAACTATCGTTATTAAATACGGTGGTAACGCAATGGAAAACGAAGAGCTAAAAAACAGCTTTGCTCGTGATGTTGTGTTGATGAAATTGGTTGGTATTAATCCGATTGTTGTTCACGGCGGTGGTCCACAAATAGGTGATTTGTTAAGTCGTTTGAATATAGAAAGTCGCTTCGTTGATGGTATGCGTGTGACAGATGCTCAAACCATGGACGTCGTGGAAATGGTATTAGGTGGCTTGGTTAATAAAGAAATTGTAGCATTGATCAATCGCAATGGCGGTAAAGCAATTGGTTTGACGGGTAAGGATGCAGATTTTATTCGAGCTCGTAAGCTTGAGGTGAAGAGTGCTTCGCCAGAAATTCAGAAGTCCGAAATTA
This sequence comes from Oleiphilus sp. HI0066, assembly GCF_001635725.1. Lineage (NCBI taxonomy): Bacteria > Pseudomonadati > Pseudomonadota > Gammaproteobacteria > Oceanospirillales > Oleiphilaceae > Oleiphilus > Oleiphilus sp. HI0066. Next base: position 347 of record NZ_LWFH01000094.1, on the reverse strand, counting down.
TCGATATTGGCCATGTTGGGGAAGTTAGTCGAATCAACCCTGAAGCAATTGATATGCTTGTTCAAGGCGACTTTATTCCTGTAATTGCACCAATTGGCGTAGGCGAGAATGGCGTTTCTTACAATATTAACGCGGATCTTGTTGCTGGTAAGGTTGCGGAAGAACTGAATGCAGAGAAGCTGATTCTGCTTACCAATATCTCTGGTTTACAAGATAAACAAGGTGAGATTCTGACAGGGCTAAATACACAGCAAGTGGATGAATTGATAGCGGACGGCACGATTTACGGCGGTATGCTGCCGAAAATCGCTTGTGCTTTAAGTGCTGTGAGAAACGGTGTTAAAAGT
>NZ_LWFH01000093.1:0-862 GCF_001635725.1 Oleiphilus sp. HI0066 | reverse complement strand
CCAGGAATTGGCTTAGCGGCGACTCAGGTCGATCAACACATTCAGCTTATCGTGATGGATCTTTCTGAAGATAAATCTGAGCCACATGTTTTTATTAATCCTGAAGTCACCGTATTAGAGGGTGACCCTGAAAAAATGCAGGAAGGCTGTTTGTCTGTGCCAGGATATTATGAAGATGTGGAGCGCATCGAGCATGTGCTAATCAAGGCTTTAAATCGTGAGGGCGAAGCTTTCGAACTCGAAGCAACTGGCTTACTTGCGGTTTGCATCCAACATGAAATGGATCATTTGAATGGCAAGCTATTCATTGATTACTTAAGCAAACTTAAACGCACGCGCATCAAGAAAAAGCTAGAAAAGCAGCAGAAAGCGCAAGCCTCTGCCTCGTAAATCGAACAAGCCGAGAACACCATTGAAAATTATCTTTGCGGGCACGCCCGATTTTGCGGCTAGCAGTCTCGCCGCTCTTATAAATGCAGGTCACAATATTATTGCGGTTTATACGCAACCCGATAGACCTGCGGGGCGAGGCAAGAAATTAATGCCAAGCCCAGTAAAAAAAACAGCACTCGAACACGATATAAAGGTCTTTCAACCTCTTAATTTTAAAGAGCCAGAAGCACGTCAGGAATTAGCAGAGCTTGACGCTGATTTAATGATCGTCGCGGCTTACGGCTTAATCTTGCCAAAAGAGGTTCTCGATACGCCAAAGCTCGGTTGCATTAATATTCATGCATCGCTGCTACCCCGTTGGCGCGGAGCCGCGCCTATTCAACGCGCAATCCAAGCAGGTGATTCAGAAACTGGCATCACTATCATGCAGATGGATGTAGGTTTAGATACCGGCGATATGTTGCTCAAA
>NZ_LWFH01000092.1:0-1027 GCF_001635725.1 Oleiphilus sp. HI0066 | reverse complement strand
GCGTGTGGCACGAGTGTTGTTATCCACCCAAGCAGAGCAAACGCAAGACTTACTCGCGGCAGATTATCCACAGTTGTCAGTGAAGAGTGTTGATGAGTCAGCGCTAATTGAGCTCTATAAACAGGCAGACACAAGCAAAACGTGGAACTTATGGGTGAGTGATCCGCTGGGTAATGTCATTCTTCGCTACGACTCAACTAATAGTGGCTACGATCTCAAAGACGATTTGAAGAAGTTATTGAAACTCTCAAACATTGGTTAATGGGAGAGAGATGATGTACCGCAGAGTCATTAATAGAGTTGCTATTGGCGCGACGTTTTTAGCTAGTGTTGTGGTTATGCTGGGCGCTTGGACTCGTCTGGTTGATGCAGGTCTTGGTTGCCCAGACTGGCCGGGTTGTTATGGTTTTCTTACTGTGCCAGAGACGCCTGAAAAAATTGCGATCGCCGAAATGCGCTTTCCTGATGCGCCAGTAGAGGTCGATAAAGGCTGGCCTGAAATGATTCATCGTTATTTTGCGAGTCTCTTGGGGTTCGTCCTTCTATGTTTGTCTGTGTACGCTATTAGTGTGCGCGCCAAAATTTCAGGAACGGCGAAAGAAGAGGCTTTACCATATGGGCATATTTTTGGTTTGCTAGCGCTCGTCATCTGCCAGGGCATGTTTGGTATGTGGACGGTCACACTAAAGTTATGGCCGCAAGTTGTAAGTGCGCATTTATTAGGAGGGTTTGCGACCCTATCACTGCTCTTTTTATTGGTGTTGAGAACGAGGCGTGAGCGCGGTGACTCGGATACTGAGCTAAAGAAAAAAGGAACTTCTGTTGGGAAGAAAGCTGCACTTATAGGGCTAATACTGGTCGTTATACAAATATTTTTAGGTGCGTGGACCGCATCGAATTACGCCGCGCTCGCGTGTGGGGATGAACTACCGACATGTCAGGGTAGTTTTTGGCCGGATATGGATTTCGGGAAAGGCTTTGATTTAACGCAAGAAGTCGGCCCCAATTATTTGGGAGGAACGATGGA
>NZ_LWFH01000091.1:0-23232 GCF_001635725.1 Oleiphilus sp. HI0066 | reverse complement strand
CTTCAAAAGCTTCAGTAAATCTTGATTGGGAGTTAATTGAATAGCTATGTACTTTATCTAGCACAAGAACGCCTACACCATGACGCCTCTCAACGGAACCTTCACTAACAAGCTCATCAACCCCCCGTCTCAAGGTATGACGGTTAACACCCAGTTTTTTTGCAAGTGCAATTTCTGAAGGAAGCGCATCGCCAGCTTGATAATTGTCGGAAATTTCTTTCTTCAACCAAAGCGCAATTTGACGATAAACAGGGACAGAACCTTCACCCCGACTAATCGAATATACAGACATCTAGACATCTCTATGTAATTTTCTCTAAGGTTATTTTTATGCTGTTACAAATCTGTGTCCTTCGCGTGACATTTAAATGACATCTATTTTTGTGTGCTTAAGGAAGAACCACAGTGCTGTCCCCGGGGCACTTAGAGAGATTAGATAATTGCTATTAAGCAAGAAACAGAATCAAGGTTGAATCTTCACTTTTAAGTTTTGAACAAGCTAAGTGAATTTGAGAGATAAAACCTAAGCAAAAGAAAATGTCCCCTTTTTCAAGAAAGGCGATGCTGGTAAATGGCGATATCCAAACTAACTCAAGGTCTCTTAAGCTCTTGAAACAGGCATAGACAAGGGAACTGAACTAAAGTCAGCTTCTGTCTAACTCCATGCATTGCTCTTTAAACAATAGATGATGCGCTTCGCTTAACCTTCGGGCCGACCGTTGGTTGTTCAACGCGCTAAAGCGCTTTTGTGCCGCCTGCGCAGCAATGACGGATTAGAACGAAGCAAAAATCCCGTTGAGCGCGAATGGCAAACTTCGATTATGACTCAATCATTTCCAATGACTTCACCACCTCACGGCAGAATGCAATGACCTCAAAAAACGACTCATAGTCATTGTCTGCAAATTCTAGATGAGCAGAGTTCTTCACAATGACGACATTGGCCTTTTGGTTGACGTAAATAAACTGCCCGTAGATGCCAATCGCATAGAACTCTTGGTCAGCATTTTCTGGAATCCACCATTGATAGCCGTAACCTAAATTGATGTAGGAGTTGTCCCGCTCACCTGGCACAAGATGCGGAGCGTCAGGCGTTACTGAAGCCTTCACCCACGCTTCTGGTATAACCTGCTCATCCTTCCATTTTCCGTTGTTAAGGTAGAGCAATCCAAAGCGCGCGAAGTCACGCGTGCGCATATTCAGCCCGCCGAGTACCATTGGCTCATTTTCATCATCAACAATGTAGTAAGTGCTCGATTCAGGTTCGATTTTCGACCAGAGCTTGTCGTCAAAGTAGTCTGCTATTTCTCTTCCTGTCGCTGCACGCAACACCATTCCTAGTACATGCGTGTCGATGCTGACGTAGTGTAAAAATGTGCCAGGTTCTTTTTCGTTTTTCAGGCTTGCCGCAAAATCATCGAATGATCCGCCTAATGCAAAGGTACGGCCAAAGCGATTAATATCAGAATTGAAGTCGTAATAGTCTTCATTGAAGGCAACACCGCTAGACATTTGCAATACGTCTTTAATCCGAACACCGTCATACCCTGTTCCGACAAGTTCAGGCACATACTCCGTCACGGATTGTTCAATGCTTTTTATGTCACCCTCTTCAACGGCGATACCAAACAGAGCAGACAAGAATGACTTCGCGACAGACCAGGAGATACGATAGTCAGTGTCTTTGGTTCCTTGATAATACTCTTCATATGTCACTGAACCGTCTTTCAACACCAACAACGCTGTCGTGCTCGTGCGCGCTAAATACTCTTCTACGCTCTGCTCGCTCTTGTAAGTAAATGCTATTGGCAATGGTGCTGGCTGACTATCAAACTTAGAGGCATCTGTTGAAGGTTTGATCTCTACCGTTGGCGCGACCTCGCGCATGTTTGAGAAGTTATGAACGATTTTATCGCCATCAAACAGAGTCATCGTGTGGTACAAACGTTCAACTTTGTCGCCTTGGAACACAGCGATCCAACCAATTACAACAAGTAATAGTAGTGCGAGTATTTTTATTATCTTCATTATGAGAGAACCTCATTTTTTTATTTATCATTTGATAAATAAACTACACATCAAAAATAAATATATCAATTGATAAATTTATCTAGGGTATGACATATTAGCCAGACGCTGATGCATTCATACGAATAGAGAACAGTTAAGCAATGGGTAGAAAAAACCGTAGCGAAGAGAAACGTCAAGACATACTCGACGCATTTGAGAACGTTATTTTGCGTGATGGGTTTGCTGGCGCATCGCAGCGAAAAATCGCTGAAGAAGCTGGTGTTAATCAGCCGATTATCCATCATTACTTTTCAGGTGGAGATGAGCTCTTAGATGCTCTATTACAGCGCATTACAGAGCGTTATCGCCAAGCCTTAAATGCATTTATCACCACGAGTGCTCAGAGCGACCAAGATCCTTCACTCGAAGACATTCTAAGCTTTTTGTGTTCTGCTGAATTTCATCAGGTGAGCCTACAGAATGAGGTGATGTTTCGATTAATCGGTCAGACAAAACACACCGATAAAACGACAAATCGCTTGGCCGAGGTTTACCACGAGCTTCTTGCTGAAATTCGTACTTATTTAGAAAAGGCGCAAGTAAACAATACCGAGCAAATCGCCTATACCATCATGTGCATCATCATTGGTCATGACTGGGCAAAAGTTTTAGGCTTTGGCGAACACAGAAACGACATGATGAGCACAACACTCATGTCGCTCGTATCTGAAACTAATGCCGACTACACCAAACGCGCAGAACCAAGTGATCTTGCTGGTGCGTTGTAGTTTTGCAGTTATAAGCAACTAGCTCAACTTCTCATGAGAACACGGTATGCATTTCAATGACATACTGTTTTCCAGCCCACCCTCTTTAAATGTTCTCTTCAGTCCCAATATTCAAATGTGTTCCTAACAACGATGACGAGCCATTTTGAAAACACTCCTTAAGAGAAATCGAAACCGCTTACTTGCTGTACTCACAAGCATCACAATCTTAAGCATGGCGACTGGCTGTTCAGCTCTCGCACACAAACCATATATTCCGATGAATGAATCGGCTCAGTACTACAATTATCTACAACCGAGTTTTTCAGATTATCTTGAGGAAAGTGAGCGTTGGTTACGTGAACACCGCGCCTATATTTCCGAGGATCATGCAAAAGAGCTAGCGATGAATATGCCCTTTGAAGTAAGACCCTCGGCACCTTCAAACAAAGCAATTCTCTTCGTGCATGGTCTTGGCGACTCACCCTATAGCTTTTCAGATTTAGGCAACACTATGGCTGAGCAAGGTTTCTATGTGCAGTCACTTTTGCTTCCCGGGCATGGTAGTAAGCCTGAGGATCTCATGTTGCCTAGCTATGAAGACTGGCAAACGATCGTTGACCATTACGCCGAGCTATTAAAGGGAGAATACGATGAAGTATGGCTAGGCGGTTTTTCAACCGGAGCCAACCTTATTACCATCAACACGATAGAACGCGGCAATGTAGATGGGCTGATTTTAGTTTCACCCGGTTATCAATCACGTGCACCAATACTCGAGAAATTCGCGCCTTTTGTCTCTCTGTTTGTGGATGGCTACAAAACCGAAGAGCAAAATTTAGCACGCTATACCTCGGCACCGATTAACGGTGCGATCGCCTATTCCGAAAGTGCGCAACGTGTGCGTGATCTGCTTGAAGAAAATACCATTTCTGTACCTGCTCTATTAATTATGAGTGAAGCAGATAGCGTGATTGACCCTGAAGAAACACAAGAATTGTTTAGCCAGCATTTCAATCATCCAACTAATCAAACCATTTGGTATGGTGAGTCCCGTTTCGACGAACCAAGTATCTTGTTTGAATCGATGCGTATTGCTGACAAACGTATAAGTACTGGATCGCATATGAGCCCACTATTTGCGCCCTCTAACTTTTACTACGGCGAGCAAGCAGAGAGAACCATGTGTTTGAATAGTATGAGCTTGCGAGATCTTAAGCACTGCAACGATGGCCGCGAAGTATGGTACTCAGCATGGGGCTATACAGAAAAAGGTAAAGTACATGCCCGCTTAACCTACAACCCGTATTATGCTGAGCTGGAATCAACAATTAGCGAAATGGCTGAGTTATAACGCGGTGTAACTGGAGAAAAGGAACGCTCTCGGTAACACCAGCACTGGAGCGTTCATTCATCAAGACGTATTTTTAAGATGAAGTGTTGAAATGGAGTGTTAAGAAAGCTTATCTAGAAGCGCATCAAAAAACTCAGACTGAGAGTTATCTCGGCCTACGGATGTATCAAAACGTTGTTGTAAGTCTTTAAGCAAAGACTCGCCTGTCTGCTCAAGCCCCACTTTTTCACTAAACTCTTGTGCGGTTTTTAGAAGCTTTTCTACGCGCTCAGCATAATCACTGAGCAAAGTTTGAATACCGAGCGGAAGCTGCGGAGCGCGATACTCATCGGGAACAGGCGTATTGAATTGAGCAGCCCGCACATCGGTTTGCTCAATAACAGAAACACTAGAAGACTGGAGATCAACGCTAAATTGAGCGATCTGCGAACTATCGAGTTCCAAAGACAATGCTTGATTAAACGCGCTCGCGATATCGCCCTCAAAAAACGAGTCACTTAAATCAGCGACTTGCTGTAAGAGATCATCCAGTGCAGCCCGCTCATCCTCGTTTAAATCACCATTCACTTGAATAGAAAACGCGCTTGCGGTCGTCGTATCGCTACTAAAACGACTAGCCGATACGCCATTAAATTGAACTGCTGAGAACTGTTCTCGACGTTGGAACAGTTCCTGTGCAGATATTTGAATACGATCACCTTCCTGAGTAGTCAACTCAAACTGAAAACTCGCTTGCGAGCGTTCAAAACTTTTTCGATCCGTTAATGCTGCAAACGAATTGCTCGACAAACTGGTCGGCACGCCCTCATCGGCAGGTTTTAAGCTTTCTTCAATTTGATCAATACGTGTGCCGATCCCTTGTTCCGCTGCGTCGATATTTGAGGACAGCTCTGGGTCTAAACGATCAAGACTTGCGATGTCTTCGCGCGCTAACTGAAAACCTTTTGCAACGCCTTCTCTTGCCTGCGCTATTAGATCTTCTAATTCAGCCTGACTCGCGCCTTCGTTTCGACGCTCAGCAATACGCTGTTCGATAAACCCTGAGACAGTATCCACTACCTTCTGAACGTCAAAGACCTTGTTCCCAGGGTCATTTTCGGGTGATGGTTTTACATCGACATCCAACCCACGCTTCAAGCCCTGAGAGAAAATCGTTGCAGTATCGCTCGGACGCTCTGAAACAAGACCATTATCCGCGCGTACATTCGGTGTTAAGTTATTGAGAAAAGAAACCACGTGTCTCCACCCTACTGAGGTATTGATTACATTTACTATGGTACGTTATCGACCGAAAACTAGGACCCTTTAAGTACAAAAAGTGCAAATTTGTTTCGCTTTATTTCTTCGATCTATTTCGCCCTCTATGTCGTAGCTAAACTTGCGTGAAACTTTTTCACTAACGACTGGTCTACAGGGCACAATAAAAAGGTCTTAAACTATGCAAACACTATTACGCTCCCTTAGTTTCGTCACCCTTCTTACTCTGTTTATATCACCTGCAAATGCCGTGGAACACGTTTATACAGATTTCTTTGGCAAGGCGATTGAAGGCTACGATCCAGTCGCATATTTCTCCCAATCGAAGCCCGTCAAAGGCGAAAGTGAGTTTACGTATGAGTGGAATGGCGCAACCTGGTACTTTGCAAATGCAGAAAACAAACAGCTGTTCATTGATAACCCTGAACAGTTCGCACCACAATATGGTGGCTATTGCGCATGGGCTGTTAGCCAAGGTTACACGGCAAAGATTGATCCTGAAGCTTGGCGCATTCACGAGGGCAAGCTCTACCTAAACTACAACCAGTCAGTGCAATTTACCTGGGCAAAGGACATCCCAGGAAACGTTAGTCGCGCCGATAAGAACTGGCCGAAACTCACATCAAATTAAGCAGAGAGAACTAGTTGATTAAACAAGACAGTGTAATTCGTCTGCCAGAATTTGTAGGTGTTCGATTACTTTAAAACCTACGCATGTTCACTCGATATAAATTCCGTCCACTCATTTGGCTCTGTTTACTCTGTTCGATCTCGCTTCAAGTACAGTCTGACCAGGCTCTTACTTTATTTGTAAAGCCTGACAGCGAACCCAAACAGTTTGCCAATGCTAATGGAATGCCGAGCGGTTACAGCCTAGAAATCGCAGCCGAAGCAATTCGACGAACGAGCTATGAGCCTAACTTAAAAGTGAGACCTTGGGAGCGAGCGCAACAAGAGGCCTTAAAGGGTGATGGCGTATTAACAGGGTTTTCGAAGACACCCTAACGCGAAAATCATTATCTATTCTCGGGCCCAATCTTAATGGATCATGTGCTGCTAGTATCTAGAAAAGATCAGTCTTTCACTTTTACTAGTTACAATGATCCGAAAGGCAAAACACTCGCAATGAGCAGAGGCAGCAATTATTCAGGCAAGTTTGCTCAACAAAAAAATCAGCTCACATTTGTAAAAGATGAAGGGACCTAGCAACGTATTCTTCTGCTTGCATCAGGAAGAGTGGACGCGGCAATATTCTCTAGGGATCGTTATCTGATGAATTACAATGCGAAAAAGCCGGACTTAGTCCTGACGATTTTGAATTTTCTGAGTAGGTCATTTCTCGCGATCCAAACTTTATCGGTATTCCAAGATCATTGAATCATCACGATGCCAAAGAAGTAAAACATGCTCTCGACAAAGCCATTCAATCCATGAGAGAAGACGGCACAATAGACGCAATACTCTCAAAATATTAGACGCAGAATACTCAGTTAGGCAGTGTCTTTTTCATCCTTCTTAGCGTCTTACTCCTCATCACTCTCTTGTTCGATAACAGGATTTTTGATCACCCCTTTTTGCAGTATCAAATTATTCGGATAAGTAATTAATTCTTCGCCTCTACGCATCAACACATGAAACAAAGTGATCTCTTCGATCACACCCCATATTTGATCATCTTTATCCATAATTCGGATCTCATCCCCAACGCGATATGGAAAACCAAAAAAGATAATTAAGCTAGCTGTGATGTTACTGAGTATTGACCACTGCGCGAACAGAGCAACGCCAATGACCGCGAAAACAGAAGACAGGAAGAATGAAATCTGAGAGTACTCAAGCCCCGATACGTTCGCTATAAGAATAAAATAAAACGCAACAATGGCGATGGTAATTGTTTTAGAGATGTAACTGATTCGATAAGGGCTTACCTCTTTGCTCTCGCCGAATTTGTTAATCGCGGCGCTTGAAAAACGAACGCTCATAAACATAGCGAGCAACAACAACGCAATAAAAAACATCACCATAATTTTATTCCCTCAAAATCACACTTCTCAAATGTAGCTTTCGACTTTAGCAATAAAATTAAGTTTCAGTACAGAAAATAAACCGTCTCTACCGTTTCATTTCTAGGATTGTCTATTTCCAAATTGCCATATTTTCTCTCTCGATGCTTTCAGTATTATTTTGCTCACGGTCTTAACCACAAGAAAAATAGCTAAAGAGATTAATAGTGAACAATACAAGCATTAATAACTTGCTCATCAATGGCATTCGCACACCTGTACTTTCGTGTGCGCCTAATGAGTGTGACCACGAAGCAGCCGTTTTATTCCTACATGGCAATCCAGGCTCTTTTAAAGACTGGCAACGCTTTGTACCGCAGGTTGGCGAGTTCTCTCGTGTCGTCGCGCCCGATATGCCAGGCTATGGAAGTGCAGAACGTCCTAAAAAATTCAACTATACCGTTGACGGTTATGCTGAGCATTTGCACGCTCTCATCGTCGAGCTTGGCATAAAGAAAGTTCATCTTGTTCTTCACGATTTTGGTGGCCCTTGGGGCTTACAATTTGCCTGTAACCACCCCGAACTCGTCAAAAGCCTCACCTGTGTGAATACCGGCCCAGCACCTGATTATGTCTGGCATGATTTCGCACAAATTTGGCGTAAACCCATTATTGGCGAGATCTTCCAATTTCTATCTACACATTGGTCTTTGCGCTTCTTTTTGAATAGAGATAATCCCAAACCTCTACCTTTGGAATTCACCAAACTCATGGTGAAAGACATAGATTGGGGTCTAAGCCGCGGCATGTTGAAGCTATACAGGGCAACAGATTTAGCCGTACTTACAAAGAAGCTTGAACGTCAGTTGAAGCAACTAAATGTTCCTGCACTTACGCTTTGGGGTGAAGGAGATAAGTACGTACCAGTCAAACATGCGCAAGCACAAAAGGAATTCTTCAACGCCGAAATACATACCATGCCTAACTGTGGGCACTGGCCTATGATCGACGATCCGGAACTATTTGAAAGTTTGTTGATTCCGTTTTTAAAGAAACAAGTAGGAGCAGAACAAGCTGAACCGCTTTGTGCATAATTTGTACTAATCATATCCTCGATCGATACAATTCAGCGACAAATCTTCACTTGTCGAATGACAGCATATATGAAGCATTAAAAAATGACTAAAATTGTTGTCGATACAAGCGTCGTAATCAGCGCCCTAATCGGAGAAGCAGGACCGAGCCGACAGATTCTAAGAAACTGTTTGACCGGTTCTTTTAGCCCAATGATTATTACCGCGTTATTCTTAGAATATGAGGACGTACATCAGCGCCCTCAGATTGCAGAGCTTTGTCCTCTACAACCAGAGGAAATCAAAGAACTGCTAAGTGCCTTTTATAGCGTATGCTACTGGGTACCAATACATTATTTATGGCGCCCCAATCTGAAAGATGAGAACGACATTTTTTAATTGAACTTGCGGTAGCCAGCAACGCACAGTTTATCGTTATAAATAACATCAAAGATCTAACTGGGGCAGAACTTACTTTCAAAGGCTTTGATGTTGTTAAACCAGAACAACTTCTTAGAGGTAAATAGCATGTCGACATTGACCATATGATTACCAGACGACAAGCATAATCGTCTAAAAGCGCTTGCTGAACACCGAAAAATTAGCATGAACAAGCTAATCGAGGAGCTATCAACTCAAGCACTTGCTGAGTTTGATACAGAAGTGCGCTTCAGCGCCATGGCCGCAACAGGAAAAACAAAGAAAGGGCTAGAGATTCTAGATAAACTGGATGCGCACTTTGGAAGCTAAGATCAATTGGCGCAAGTCAGTAATGAATGAAAAGCGGACATTAGAATTTGGTGTTTCGAACCGGTACGATTTAGTCGAGATTTACAGAGCCCAAATCATCACGATCTAGATAACCTGAAACTAGATTAATATACTCAAACAACTGATTAATTATATTCGACACCCTAATGGATTATTCTAAGTACTCTTACGCGGAGCTTATGCAAGCGCATAGCTCAATTAACAAGGAAAAGTATCCAGAGAACTACGCCAAACTTCTGATAGCGATTGATCAGTTTGAAAAAAGTGACCTTCCTGAACACCAATCGCAAGTCAAGCAATTCAATTTAGTCGTAAATGAAAAACGGAAGCAAAGAGAAAGACTCCCTGTGTCTTGGTACGCAATAATCGCTATAGTTTTTCTATGGCTAGCGCTCGATGCACATATTGATGGATATCATGGGTTGAAACGAGGCGGAGAGATAACGAGAGAAGACGATCCGTTTTGGTTCTATCTATTCGTTGGAATGTATTTAGTCGGAGCCGCCCACTCACTTTTACAAATGTTTGACGCCTTCGACCAAAGACATGAAAAAAAGAAAACATCAAACATTGATGATTCACCATCGGTTGACCCACAAGGGTCAGTTGGAAACGACGAAAAAGCACCACGAGGTTTCTTTGACTCGCTATTACTCGGGCCGGTAGATATTCCTACTGCTGAAAAAATAATCAAAATATCGATTTGTGTATCAGTGTTGATAGCGCTTCTAACAGCTTCATTAGCTGTGATGGAGCTTTACCAAAAAAGTAGTAACCTAAACCTCATATTCGCTTTAAAACACTTTATTTTAATAGATGCTTTTTTACTGCTTGTTCTGACGTTTTTCCTCTACAAGCGCCAACTATGGGCTGCGATTTGTTTGGTCGTATATTTGGTACTTAACGAAGTTATCAAGTATATAGACCTAGATAAGATCCCTTCATTATTCACAGTGCTCAAGATCCTGTTGTTTATTGGTGCTGCTCGTAGTGTTTACTTCATTGGCAAGCATAGGGGCGAGCCGAAGGACGGATCTTCGCAACAAAACAAGTCCGATGCTGATCTGATTTGAATGAAAAGCGGACTTCGACTTGTATTGATCTGAGGATAAAAGGAAATTATGCGCAATGAGTGAAAGTGTTAGCTCACCTAAACCTGCCAATGACCATGGCAAAGTTTGCCCGAAGTGTTACGAGGTTGTTGATTGGAAGGTGATACTCCGTCCTAGACTTCTGCCAAACAGGTTGCGATGCTCCAATTGTGCTTCTTCACTACATTATGAAAATAATTGGCGCTTATCTATTTATTGGAACCTGGTTACATTTCTCATAATTGTTCTTTATGTAGTCGCCATAAAATATGGTCTTCGTCCAGACAGCCCTGTCGCAATGATCTGTATCGGTTCGGGGTTGATTGGCGGTATAAGCGAAATCCTGAATTTATTGTACAAACGTAGGCACTTGACTCTAGTTGCAACCTCTTCAGATTTTTAGTTTTATTAGCACATATAAGCTTAATCTAATGTCCGCTTCTTTTGTAAAAGTTCACCTGAGCACTCTAAATTTCCCACCCGATCCCTAATTCCTCGGCTGCCCGAGTAGCCGAGTCACTTTAACGGGACTAGCATTTAGTAAGGAACAGTATGCAACTCAAGCTTTCAGAACACAGCTCTGGCGAGATATACCACCTTCTCACCCAAACGATCGTGCCGCGCCCTATTGCGTGGGTGCTGACCAAGAATTCAAATAGCGACGAAACCTATAACCTCGCCCCTTTCTCTTTCTTCAACGCATTAACCAGTGCGCCGCCTACCTTAGTTGTTTCAATCGGCAAGAAGCCAAGTGGCGAGAGTAAAGATACGCGTGCCAATCTTGGTGAAGGAGAACACTGTGTGGTGCATATTCCACAGGTCACGCAGATGCAAGAGGTCTCTGATTCAGCCGCAACACTCGATTATGGCGATTCCGAACTAGAGCGTTTGAATCTATCTCTAGAATCATTTGAGGGCTTTCCTCTCCCCCGCATCAAAGAAAGCCCTATTGCCTTTGGTTGCAAGGTCGCGAAAGTCATTGAATGGGGAGAAACACCACAAGCGCTGATTCTCTTAGAGATAGAACAAGCCTTCGTTGATGACAACTACGTCGGTGAAGATGATAAGGGCCGACTAAAAATTGATGCGAAAAATCTAAACCCATTAGCGAGATTGGGTGCGAATGAATACGCGTCGCTTGGAGATGTATTGAGCTTAGCTAGACCGAAGTAAGCTATGAAAACAAACACAAAAAAGCCTCAGTAAACTGAGGCTTTTCGTTCTTTCACTCATTGTTGATCAGACTGACTTTACGCTAGATCAAAACGATCTGCATTCATCACTTTGGTCCATGCCGAAACGAAATCCTGAACAAATTTGTCTTGATTATCGTCTTGAGCGTAAACCTCTGCGTAGCTACGCAGCACTGAGTTCGAGCCAAACACTAAGTCAACACGTGTTGCTGTAAACTTGGTATTCCCTGTCGCGCGCTCAACAATGTCGTACAAATTTTTGCCAGTCGGTTTCCACTGATACTGCATGTCAGTTAAGTTGACAAAGAAGTCGTTCGTTAAAGTGCCTTCTCGTTCAGTAAACACGCCATGCTTTGAACCGCCGTAGTTGGTACCAAGTACACGAAGTCCACCAAGTAACACAGTCATTTCTGGTGCTGTTAGGCCCATCAAGTGAGTGCGGTCTAGCAACAGTTCTTCAGAAGTCGCTGCATAGTCTTCTTTCAACCAGTTTCTGAAACCGTCGTGAATTGGCTCAAGCACTGAGAAAGACTCCGCGTCAGTTTGCTCTGCACTTGCATCACCACGTCCTGCTGTAAATGGCACTTCGATGTTTTGACCAGCGGCTTTTGCAGCTTGCTCAACCCCCACACCACCAGCAAGTACGATCACGTCAGCAACACTCGCATTGGCAGCCTGCGCTATTGGTTCAAGCACTGAAAGAACACGTTGCAAGCGCTCTGGCTCGTTACCCGCCCAACTAGCCATTGGTTCAAGACGAATACGCGCACCATTTGCACCACCTCGGAAGTCAGAGCCGCGGAATGTACGTGCACTATCCCATGCGGTGGTAACTAGGTCTGACACACTCAAACCACTTTCAGCAATTTTTACTTTCACAGCAGCTACATCAAAATCGCTATTTCCTGCAGGTGTTGGGTCTTGCCAAATCAAATCTTCCACAGGAACTTCAGGACCAATGTAACGCCTTTTAGGCCCCATATCGCGGTGCGTTAACTTGAACCAAGCACGCGCAAATACTTCTGAAAAATACTCAGGGTCATTGTAAAAACGCTCTGAGATTTTGCGGTACTCTGGGTCTACTTTCATAGCCATATCGGCATCGGTCATCACAACACGGGTTGGATCAGCTTGATCATCAATCGCAGCAGGGCGATGCTCATCTTTCAAGTCGACCGGCTCCCACTGCCATGCACCAGCTGGGCTCTTCTTAAGTTCCCACTCGTAGTTCAATAGCAAGTCAAAGTAACCGTTATCCCACTGCGTTGGGTTTGTGGTCCATGCACCTTCAACACCACTTGTTACCGTATCGCGGCCTGTTCCTGCTTTGGTCTTATTCATCCAACCAAAACCTTGGTTTTCGATTTCAGCACCTTCTGGTTCTGGGCCAAGCTCACCTGCATCGCCGTTACCGTGTGCTTTACCAACGGTGTGGCCACCAGCTGTGAGCGCGACTGTCTCTTCGTCATCCATCGCCATGCGTTTGAAGGTATCGCGCACATCTCGCGCTGTTTTAAGCGGATCAGGGTTACCATCGACACCTTCTGGATTTACATAGATCAAACCCATCATGACTGCCGCTAATGGGTTCGCGAGTTCACGATCACCTGAGTAACGGCTATCTGGATTATCAGAAGGCGCTAACCATTCTTTCTCACTACCCCAATAAATATCTTTTGGTGGCTCCCAGATGTCTTCGCGGCCAAAACCAAATCCGAAGGTTTTCAAGCCCATTGATTCATAAGCAACCGTACCGGCATATGCGAGTAAGTCAGCCCAACTCAATTTATTTCCGTATTTCTTTTTGATCGGCCAAAGCAAACGACGTGCTTTGTCTAAGTTTCCGTTATCGGGCCATGAGTTTAACGGCGCGAATCGTTGATCACCTGAGCCCGCACCGCCACGGCCATCAGCCTCTCGGTATGTACCAGCAGCGTGCCAAGACAAACGAATCATCAAACCGCCATAGTGTCCCCAATCTGCTGGCCACCAATCTTGGCTATCGGTCATTAAATTGATGAGATCTTGTTTTAGGGCAGCGAAATCAAGTTTGGCGACTTCGCTCTTATAGTCGAAGGCTTCTCCAAGAGGGTTCGTTTTAGAATCGTGTTGATGAAGAATGTCCAAGTTCAGTGACTTCGGCCACCAGCTTGGTTCAGTTGTTTCTTTGCGGGTTGCTCCGCCGTGCATTACTGGGCATTTACCACTAGACATATCATCGTCCTCTTATGAAACCTTCAATAAATTGGTGCCTTGGTGAATTTCACCAGAGCATGGGTTCATTATTGGCAGCAAAATAAAATCAGTAAAACTGAATAACACAATTTATTAATTCAATTTTTTTGAACAGCACTTATCAGGCAGCAATATACTCCATTTAAAATTCGTTGTTGGTATTTCAAGCACCAACCTTAAGTCCCTTTCAGTAGGGAATCATCTCCCCTATTACGAACAAAAATGCGAACAGAATTTATAAAGCAGAAACACTAGTCTGCGGTGCAGTGAATGCAAGTTATAAGTATGCCAATTAAGTGCGTTGAATCGCTAGCCAAAGCGACCAGCGATATAATCGGCAGTGGTAGGATGGGTTGGACTCTCAAATACCTCGTGCGTATGACCAAACATCATGAGTTCACCAAGATGGAAGTGTGCCGTTTGATCAGCAACCCTCTTTGCTTGCTGCATATTGTGCGTCACAATCACTATGGTGTAATACTTTTTAAGATCGAGCATCAACGCTTCAATGCGTTGCGTGGATATCGGATCAAGCGCCGACGTAGGCTCGTCCATCAATATCACATCAGGCTGAACAGCAATGGCCCGCGCAATACATAAACGTTGTTGTTGCCCTCCGGACAGACTTGTACCAGGAGAATGCAATTTGTCTTTTACCTCGTCCCATAAACCCGCAGACCTGAGAGACTTTTCAACCAAACGATCACAGTCTTCGCCTTTCTTAACTTGCTGATGTTTTAAGGGCGCATAAGCGACATTATCGTAGATGGATTTAGGAAATGGATTTGGTTGCTGGAATACCATTCCAATATGTTTGCGAACCGCGACTTCGTCCACATCATTGTCATAAACGTTTTTGCCATCCACTGAGACAACACCATCCACTTTTACGATATCAATCAAATCATTCATTCGATTTAAACACCGCAGAAATGTGGATTTCCCGCAGCCTGAGGGGCCAATCAAGGCAGTGATATTGTTTTCTTTGAGCTCAACGCTGATATTCTTCAGCGCGTGATGATCCCCATAATGCAAATTCAAATCTTGCACAGAGATCTTGGTGCGCGAGGCATCAGAGTTACCACTTAACTTCATATTTTCTTCTCAAGTAAATCGCTAACGAATTCAATAGAACGATGATCGATAAGATCACGACAATTCCGGCGGCCGTTTTTTCAACATATGCCCGCTCTGGCATACCTGCCCAAGTAAATATCTGTGCTGGCAACACTGTTGCAGCCTCCATAATTGAACTCGGGGAATCGGGGATAAAGGCAATCATGCCAATAATGATCAACGGTGCAGTTTCACCCATGGCCTGCGCAAGTCCAATGATACTGCCGGTTAATATACCCGGCAGGGCAATGGGCAATACGTGGTCTTTCACGACTTCTTGTTTAGTCAAACCAAGCCCTAAACCTGCCTGACGAATCGATTCGGGCACGCTGCGTAACGCTGCTCGAGAACTCACGATGATAATCGGTAATGTCATTAGTGCGAGCGTAATCCCGCCAACTAATGGGGAGCTTCGAGGCAAGCCAAAAAGATTTATAAATACCGATAAACCGAGCAAGCCAAATAAAATAGATGGAATCGCGGCAAGGTTATTGATGTTCACTTCAACAAAGCGCGTAAACATGTTGTCAGAAGCAAATTCTTCCAAGTAAATCGCCGTCATCACACCAATAGGAAAAGCCAAGGCCATAGTCACTACCAAGGTCAATATCGAGCCGATAATTGCGGATTGAATACCCGCATATTCCGGGCTCTTTGAGTCCCCTCGGCTAAAGAAAATACTGTTCCAACGCTGCTCAACTCGTCCTTGCTCACGCAAAGCATCGATCGTCGTAAGATGTTTTTTCTTGATGTTGTGATGGTGGCCTTTGATGTACTGATCAACTTGATCATCAGCCAAGACCCAAACCCGCTCAGTTTTCCCCAACAAACTCGGATTTTGTTTTATTTGTTCGGGAATGGTGCGCAACCACGCTCGGCTCACAATCGTGCGATAGGTCTTATCAATCGCTTTACGATAAGATTTAGCTGCGTGTTCAGAGTATGTAATATCCACTAACACGTATGTTTGTTTGGCAGCTGGCAGCGCCGTGCGCCCAATATCAAATAAAAAGAACGCCAAAAACGACATGGTAAAGGCAATGCAACCCACCATAAGCGCTTTAAACAACTGAGCTTTTC
Source organism: Oleiphilus sp. HI0066 (assembly GCF_001635725.1). Classification (NCBI taxonomy): domain Bacteria; kingdom Pseudomonadati; phylum Pseudomonadota; class Gammaproteobacteria; order Oceanospirillales; family Oleiphilaceae; genus Oleiphilus; species Oleiphilus sp. HI0066. The sequence goes on along the minus strand of NZ_LWFH01000091.1, from coordinate 7,282 downwards.
GTGCGCGTTTGGCTAAGCGCTTGTCATGAAAACAGTGCTCTTTGGCTGATTCAGCTTGTTCATGCGCCACATATGACGCTTGCTTCATGCTTATACTCATAAACGATTAATCTTGTATTTGGCTTTGAACTTACGAATCTGCCGTACCGAAATCATATTCAGAAGTAAGGTAATCACGAACAAAACTAAACCTAAGGCAAATGCAGAAAGTGTTTGGGGAGAATCGAATGCATGGTCACCCACAAGCGCATCGACAATACGCACTGTGACCGTGGTCATATCCTCTAAAGGATTCCAAGATAGGTTTGGCCTCAAGCCTGCAGCCATGACAACAATCATGGTTTCACCCACGGCTTTAGCGAAACCAAGTAAACACGCAGAAATAATGCCTGGCATAGCTGACGGCACAACAATATCGCGAATCATTTCTGCCTGATTCATGCCTAAACCATAGGCCGCATTGCGCTGACTAGCCGGAACAGCGCACAGAACGTCATCACACAAAGATGAAATGATTGGAACGATCATCACACCCATGATTACACCGCTCGCTAAAGCGCTGTTATACGCTGCCTCAATGCCTAAAGCATCACTCAATGAAACAATCGCTGGGGCTACAGTGAGCGCCGCAAAAAATCCGTAAACAACCGTAGGAATGCCTGCTAGAACTTCTAGAATAGGCTTTAATGACTTACGTAAAGACGGTGATGCGTACTCGCTTAAAAAAATCGCATTACCTAAGCCCACAGGGATCGAGACTGCTAAAGCAATTCCCGTAATCATAAATGTGCCTGCAAAAATTGGCACTGCACCAAAGGTGCTATCGGAATGGCTCATATGCCACTCCAAACCTGTTAAAAAATACCAAAGACTTTCTAACTGAAAAAATTCTATCGCCTGTAATAGGATGGAAAATAATATGCCAATTGTGGTCACAATGGCGATGGCAGAGGCGCTTGCCAATAAAGCATTTACGGCGGCTTCTTTGCGCGCGCGATTCTTATTTTGAGACTGGATCTCAAACACCTGTCTACTCACTTATTACTGTTACTTGAATCGGTTTTAATAGAGCATTGCTCAAACAAAAAAGAGCCCGCACGAGGTACGGGCTCCCTGGGAGAAGCAAAGTAGGAGGGAGATTCCCACTTTGCCCATCCTGGACTAGTCGGTATTAGTTAGCCCAAGAAGCGTCGTACTCAGTGATAGACAATGTAGTGTCGTCATCCTGAAGCACTGCAGTGCCGGTAAACTGCGCAGCTGAACCTGTTGAGAAAATTGCAGTTGAATTCGCTTTATTCTTAACAGCTAGACCATTCGCAGTTACTGAAGCACCTGTAGGCAAACCAGTATCACTTACACGAATAGCTTCAACGCTTGTGTCAGAAGAGCTTTCAACAGTGATTTGAACACCATCGAATACGTAATCTGTACCTTCGCGCAAACGCACTGCTCGCCCTACAGATTTCAACACTGCGTTAGTAAGCGTTGGTTTAGCGCGTGGAGTACCCGTCGCAGACGTATCAAAGCTATCCGCTTCGATCACACGTGAACCAACTTCGTCGTCCACAATGTTCTGCTCTGCATACACGTTTGAAAGCGTACCGATATAACCTTGGTCAGTATCGATTGAGTCATCACCAGCGTTGTAGATGTACAAACCGTCAACACTCACCGTACCGCCCCAAAGTTCGATACCATCATCTGCTGAACCGATAATCGCGATGTTGTTAATCGTTGTACCAGAACCAACAGATGCTAGAGAAAGACCGTTCAACTCTTTGTCTTTTTCTACTTCGTAACCTGAGTACTTGATAGCAACATAAGTCAATGTACCACTATCGTCTGCCGCAATTGTTACGCCGCCATCAGGACCATACTTCTGTGTGCCGGCTTCGTAAGTACGCTCGCCTTTGTTGTTGGTTGATTGACCAAGAATCGTCAAACCACCCCATTGGCCTTGCTCGTCACCGCTGTTCAAACCAGCAATATCTTGCGCCGAAGTGAAGATAATTGGATTCGCTTCTGTACCCGCAGCATTGATGGTTGCGCCACGGTTGATCGCCAAGTAAGAGTTACCTGTTGCACCGAACAAAGTTGTACCTGGCTCAATGGTCAGTTCCGCGCCATTAGTCACGTTCACTTCACCGGTAATCGCATAAAGGTTGCCACTAGTTAGCGTACGATCTGTTGTAATGTCTCCAGAAAGAACCACAACAGGCTTGTCATTTACAACTTCAAGTGCCCATTCGAAGATGCTTAGGTCTACGCCTGCAACAGTATTGTCAGCGTCTACTTCTGTGGCAAACGCAACATCTGACGAATCTAAGTAATTCTCATCGACCATATCGCCAGACACACCAACCACTTCTTTCACATTGCTCAATGCGCGGAAAGTGTTCAGGGTATCTGTGTCGCGGTAAATACCTAGACCTGAAGTGATGACACCATCTGCACCAATTGAGCCTGTGTCAGTCTTATTGATCACCAATTCAACCGCATCATTTTTGATACCAAGACCACCAGCAGCAACTTCAATTTGGTCGCCTGTAATGGTGTTATCGCTAATACGGATTGCAGCGATGTCTTTCAAGTAATCAACATCAGCCGGATCAGCTGAACTAGATTTGACGTTAATCTGGACGTTATCGAAAACGTAACCCGTGCCTTCACGTAGGCGAACTGCGCGGCCGATTGTGTCGAGCGTTGCGTTCTTAAGGGTTGGTTTCGCTTGTGGCGTACCTACCTCTGCCGTATCGAAACTATCTGCTTCAATACCACGTGAATCTGTTTCATCATCAACAACAACCTGCTGAACATAAACGTTTTCGATTGTACCGATATAACCTTGGTCAGTATCGATAGAGTCGTCGCCTGCGTTGTAAATATACAAACCATTCACATCGACTGTGCCGCCCCACAACTCGATACCGTCATCTGCTGAACCGATGATGGCAATATTCTCAATGGTCGTACCAGAACCCACTGATGCTAGAGAAAGGCCATTGAGCTCCTTGTCTTTTTCAACTTCAAAACCTGAGTATTTGATAACGACATACTTCAACACGCCGCTATTGTCGCTAGGATTCGCAACGCCATTGATTGGGCCATATTTTTGAGTCCCTGCTTCGTATGTACGCTCACCTTTGTTATTTTCAGATGAGCCAAGAATGGTTAAACCACCCCATTGGCCTTGATCGTTCTGGCTCGCAGTGCCTGCAACATCCTGCGCTGAAGTAAAGATGATAGGGTTATCTGCAGTTCCTTCTGCGTTAATCGTCGCACCACGATTAATCGCTAAATAAGATGCTCCCGTTGCACCATACAAAGTAGTGCCAGCAGGAATAGTGAGCGTCGTGCCGTCTAGGAAGTTTACTTCGCCATCAATTCGGTATGTTTGACCCGCAATTAATGTTACGTCTTCTGAGAAGTCACCTTTCAGTTCAAGATTTGCAGATACATACGCATCGGTACCAACTGCTGGGCCAGTAGAGCCAGCACTGCTACCGCCACCGCCACCACCGCCACATGCAGTTAGGCCTAAAGCAGATACGAGTACTGAAGCACTTACTGCCGATTTGATCATTGGTATTTTTTTCATGATTTTTCCCAATTCATTGTTGTTTAGAATCAAGAAAAAGAATAGAAACGCAAAATGACAAGTTAGTGACACATTTGCTTCAATTTAATGAAAGATAGCCACACGTTTGAAACATTTATGAAATAAAAAAGCCCAGCGAATGCTGGGCTAGGCAATACGAAAGATTTCTGAAAATCTAATGAGAGCTAGCTTGCAAGAGCTCTAACGATAAAGGCTTCGCAGACTCTGCTGCGGCTTTATTCGCCTCAAGTAATAATTCTGACATTGGAATCAATCCAATCTCCATCAATAAACCATCCTCACCAATTATGTCTTCATTCAAGAACATATCGATATATTCCTGCATTGCCGGAACATTTTCTAAATGATCGTTCTTCATGTAAAAAAATAAACTACGTGCAATGGGGTAAGATTTATCAGCAATGGTCTCCGAAGATGGCGATATTTGATCAATACTGACTCCTGAAATCGCATCTTCATTTTCAGTCAAAAAGCTGTAACCGAATATGCCCAAAGCAGCTGTATCCTTCGTCAGTTTTTTCACAATAAGATTGTCGTTCTCACCACTTGGAATATATACGCCATCGGATCGAATAATGCGATACCCTTTACGGCCGGCGTCTCTATACACCTTCATTTGCTCAGTTTGGTACTGCATTACAATCTCTTCAAAAGCATCTCGTGTTCCTGAACTGATTGGTGGACCATAAACGCTAATTTTTCTTTTAGGCAATGCAGGGTTGATTTGATTCCAGTGCGTGTAAGGGTTCTCAATTAAATCACTTCCGTCCTCGTTTGGAACCAGCTTCGCTACAGCAAGAAGCAAGTCGCGCTTAGTAATATCCATCTCAGCATTTGTATTGGATTGCGCTAGGACAATTCCGTCATAACCAAACATCACTTCAGTAATGTTATCAACGCCATTACGTTGGCACAGCTCAAGCTCTTTAATTTTTATACGGCGACTCGCGTTGGTAATATCTGGGGTATCCAAACCATTACCTGAACAGAACAATTTCATACCGCCACCAGTTCCGGTCGACTCGACAACCGGCGTTGGAAATCGCGAAACGCTGCCAAACTCTTCAGCAACAAAGCTTGCGAAAGGATAAACTGTTGAACTACCCACGACACGCACCTGATCTCGCGCGTGCGTTGTACCAGAGATAGTAAACAATACACACAATATGAATAAGTTCTTCATCTAATTAACCTACTTAAGTATCTAAACGCTACGATTGTTCGGAGCCTGCGCTCTCAATAATGACTTGTTTTTCTAGCTGCCCATTTTTATAAAGTTGTATGGCAGTTTTGTTACTGTCGTAACGCAATTCCAACGCTTGCGTGTCATCAACATTTGTCGACTTAAAAAACGGACTGATGCCAAGTAAAGCACTGCTACGAATCGGCTCAAACTGCCCTGCATATTTACGATTCTTTTTCAGCACAGACAAACACTCTTCACCGTACACAGTGCGAATAAATGTCATCCCTTTCGAACACTGTTTGTTCAGAGGTTCATCAACTTCGAACACATCACTAAACTCTGTTTTTTTGAGCTTAAACTTCATTTTCAATGCGCTGCTCTGACCGAGCTCAGTCGAGACGCCACGATCGTCAACAACATAGAGAGTACCTTTTGCGAAGCTCTGGGGTTGATCCGCTTTGAATAAGTACAAATTGCCCGAATACCGCGCATCAAAAAAATAGAATTCCTGCCCACCTGACATGGCTAATAAATGCGATGCAAATAAGCGACCGGCCACGAAGTTTTTAATCGCCTTATTGGTGCCATATTCATCTAGAACAACGATTTCATTAAGCCAACCATAGTTGTATGGCTTATGAAGATCTGATTGCCCTTTGAAATAGTCCACATACAGGGATTTGTGATCCGATGATTTTGCATCAATCAACTGATGTTCAGTAAATAGCACCGAAGACCACTCGGTTTTTGTTGCGGCTCCAATAGAAGACACACCATTCACATCACCAAAATCAATGGCTTGAGTATTCACTGTAAGGCCATCATCAAGTCTCGACAAATATGCGCCTCCAAATAAGTGATCAAACAACGACACCTGAAACACTTGCTCTTTTATATCCACCTCAAACGTCGCTAAGGGGTTTGGATATATCAGCGCACTGTCATCAACCAGTAATGGATCACCTGACACATCGTGCGCGAGGCCAAAGATGTGCTGACCAATCACCTTGCCGCTTTGGAGTTGCCCCTTTTCAGGATTATCGGTCTCTTGAGCAAAGAGATTCTGAGCCAACAAAAAAGATAGGAGTGATACGCCTAAAGCGATATTAAGAGGGAATTTACGAATCATGGCTTTTGCTCCTTAATACTTCATCGAGAAGCCCAGTTCGATTTCTCGACCTGGCTTGCGACGTTCAACAATTTCACCGCCCTGAACTTTTTCTACTTCACTGTCGAGCAAGTTTTTGAGTTTGAACGAAACACCATAACCAATACGTTTCTCTTGATCGTCGTAGGTGTCATTCAAGCCCCACTTCACAACGAAATCTAGGCGATGAAATGGCTGTTCATAAACGTCCGGCGTACCGTTAATACCAAGCGCAGTGATGCGCTCACCATAGACGTTGTATAAAAACAAGGCGCTTCGACGCGTAAAGAAATTGTCGTAACCAAACTTTAAGTTCGCCACATAAGGTGACTGCCCTTGCATCGGACGAGAGGTACTAGTTAAACCATTTGAGGCTACATCTGCGGCATTAAGACTCACTTCAGACTCAATGTGTGTGTAATTACCTTCGACAAAATAGTTTTCAAAACTCGGGAACAGTTTGTCTAAATTTTTTCTAAAGCCAAATTCCAGCCCAATACTGTCAGCGCCCTCGGCGTTAGCATAAGTGATTTCAATATCTTCATCGGGGCGAGAACGAACAGTCTCAATCGGATTGGTGAATTGTTTCGAAAAAACACCTAACGAAATGGTTTCGTTGTAACTAGGGAACCACTCATATTTGAAATCAAAATTACTGATTGTCGTGTATTTAAGATCAGGATTACCTCTAACGATGTAATCTGTCTGAGGATCTTTATAACGCGTTGGACTGAACTCCCTAAAGTCAGGACGAGACAGTGTTTCACTCATACCAAATCGGAATTGATGCTCATCAGACAAACGGTATGTTAAGCCTAAAAAAGGCAGTACATCGGATGTTTCAAGAGTATAAGTTTGACGCGCCGTTGGCTGAATGCCGACAACCAACTCTTGAGTAGAATCTTCCTGACGAGCACCGAAAAACACATCTAGTTTGTTTGACACTTTAACTAACCAATTCGCATACACAGCGCTTAAATCTTGTTCTGCCTCGTAAGCATCGTCCTGTCGATAGTTACTCGTGATGTTGAGCAAGGTAGTGTCTGCATTAGCTTGACTCAAAATTTCATCAATCTCACGCGAATCCTCAGCGACAGGTTGGTAACCAAATTTAAAGCGACGGTTATCCAGACTACGCTCCTTGTTCAATTGATAAAAACCAAGATCTAACTCTGTACTTCGATCAAGTAAAGTAAATGGAATAGCTAGATCAAGACGATAGTTGTCGACAGTGTCTTCTAGATCAGAGTATTGATAGAACATCTTATTTTTATCGATCACCAAACCTGAGCCACTCGCGGCATCTTTATACACATACTCAAATGTGCCT
>NZ_LWFH01000090.1:0-627 GCF_001635725.1 Oleiphilus sp. HI0066 | reverse complement strand
ATTCAACGCCACACTACGCTGGCGGGGCACGTCATCCGTGTTGCTAATTCACCACTTTATACACCAAATGCTTCAATGGTCTCATTGCAGCAAGCCATCGCGCGCTTGGGTCTAAACGCGATATGCGAAATATCTTAGGGGATCGCCTTAAACGCGAAGCTTTTTAATGCACCAAAATTTGAAGATCGACTTGTTGCCATTTCACAGCACGGTTTTTGTTGCGCTATTTGGGCGAAAGAGCTGGCGCGAGCGCTTCAAGAGAGTGTTGAAACAGCATTTTTATGCGGCCTTTTGCATGGCATAGGTAGACCCGCATTTTTGCAATTCTATTCAGACATGAGCTCCGCCGAACAGCTCAAATTGACGCCAGCTCAGGTATTGGAATTAGAGGACGTGTTTCATCCTCTATTCGGACAAGAGATTAATAAAGCGTGGGAGATACCAGAGGCAGTGTGTGATGTTGCGCTATTTAGTCAGACGCCTTCTCAATCAGAAAAGTATCAAACCCAATGTGCATTGGTACAGGCTGCATCGTTGCTCGCCAAAGCGAGTTTAGAAGATCAAGATTTAGAACCTTTAAAAGCAAAAGCCATTTTTTCAACGCTAAATTTATACACCGATGCGCTC
>NZ_LWFH01000089.1:0-669 GCF_001635725.1 Oleiphilus sp. HI0066 | reverse complement strand
AAAGTACGCATAGATCAGGGCCAATACCGGAAGGCTCTCCTGGCGTGACAGCAAGATAATGAGCTCGAGTATCGCCCACTTATAAGCCCTCTACGCGAAGCGTTTCATCTTTAAACTCGATAAATGCTTCAGACTTAATTTCTTGCAACCAAATTACGAGCTCTTCCTCGAATTTTCTGCGATAGATCAACTGCCTTGCCTGGTTTTCTTGCACCAAGGCACTTATATCCTGCTGTCGACTATCTTGAACTTGTAAGATATGCCAACCGAAATTAGATCGAAATGGCTCACTGATTTCACCAACCTTCGTAGCGTTCATCACATCTTCGAACTCAGGAACCATTTGTCCAGGGCTGACCCAATCTAAAGCGCCACCATCTATCGCCGACACAGGATCATCCGAATTAGATCTCGCTAGCTCTGCAAAATCATCACCATTGATCACACGCTCGTAGAGCTTGTCGATAATCTCTTTAGCTTGACGATCGCTACGAATTGCACTCGGTGCCACTAAGATATGGCGCACCTTGCGCTGCTCAACCCACTGCTCTGTTCCACCGCGTTTATCTAAAGCGGTTATAATGTGGAAGCCACTTGCCGAACGAATCAACTCAGAAGGTTGTCCCTTCACCAAGTTTGGCAGTACATCGGCCGCAATCGATGGCAATT
>NZ_LWFH01000088.1:0-837 GCF_001635725.1 Oleiphilus sp. HI0066 | reverse complement strand
TTTCTTCGCCTGTTAGTTCTACATGGTCCAGTGGCTCACGGTATCCATGACGTTTGTCGTAGTCATCAAGCCCTTTAACTACAGCATTTTGGGCGCTTGCTTGTAATTCGCTGTCTGTCGTGACGTAAACATTGAGCCCTAGTGTGTAAGCTTCAGAACCAAAGAGTTCAACTGCTTTTTGGCGTGCCATTTCTGCAACATATGGTGCGGCCAAATCAGGTTGAATGCCATGGTAGCCAGCGGTTAGTTCTGAGTTTTTTGCTTCTGAATAATCTAGGCTAGAGATCATTTTAAGCTCTAGCATGCGGCTTAAGATCCAATCTCGACGAATTTTGGCGCGATCTGGATTCACGATAGGATTGAATCGAGAAGGTGCTTTTGGCAAGCCTGCAATCATTGCACTTTCTGCCAAGCTAAGTTCATCGAGGTTTTTCCCGTAATACACTTGCGCAGCTGCTTTTACGCCGTAAGCGCGATTACCTAAATATATTTTATTGAGGTAGAGCTCTAGTATTTCGGGTTTTGTTAAAGCTTGTTCTATCTGAATCGCTAGGAATATTTCGTTGAATTTTCGAACAAAGGTGCGCTCGCGTGTTAGGAAGAAGTTTTTGGCAACCTGCATTGTGATTGTGCTGCCGCCAGTTTTAATTCGACCAGATTGAATTAGTTGAGCTGCCGCACGCCCTAAGCCAATAATATCGATGCCTCCGTGCTCATAAAATCGATTATCTTCAGCAGCAATAAATGCGGAGGTTAATGTGGTCGGAATTTCAGAAATATCGACCGGACTTCTTCGCTTTTCTCCGAATTCAGCAATCTTTTTATTGTCGCTGGTAT
>NZ_LWFH01000087.1:0-817 GCF_001635725.1 Oleiphilus sp. HI0066 | reverse complement strand
GAAAGAAACTAGCGAGTAATAGCCTTCACGTACATCTTCCCGACCTCTGATTTAACCACTTGAACTTCCGTTCCTTTCCCAAGAACTTGAGACTGATCTGGGGTCAAGAATACTTGCCAATTAATACCACTGTACTCTTGCACTATAAAAGTACTTGGGGCCAAGTCTTCAGAAAGGAAGAACGTAACGCCACTAAAACTATTCGGCTGATCTTCAGGACTTTGCTGACGTTGCTGCAACTTTCTCAATGGTTTCCACAGAAATAAGGCCCAAACAAAGGAGAAGATCGCGACAGAGACAGAGGCGTTCAAAATCGAATGCTCAAACAGACCGATCGACATTAATACAGCCGTAGTAAAACATGCAACAGCCACGAAAATCAGGAAAATACTACTGAAACCCAGTACCAATATTTCTATGATGATCAGCGCAACGCCAACAAAAGATAATAATGTTGGCAAACTCGTAAATAGTTCAGGCATTGAAGTCTCTTACTTTTTCAAAGAATCCGCGATAGACAGAACTTGAGCAACGACAGAAGCCGCTTCTGTATTCCCATCGGGTAACAATACCACAGAAGATTCTTTGGCAATCGCCTCTTTTGCTGCGATTGCTTTTTGCGCCAATTCTAATTGAATAGCTGAGCTGCCTTCATTGGTGACGGCGATATTACCAATTTTTTGCAAAGCCGCAGCCTGCGCTTCGGCTACGCGAATAATCGCTTGCGCTTCACCTTCGGCAGTTAAGATCTGTTGTTGTTTTTCCGCTTCTGCAGCAAGAACCTGTGCTCTTTTCTCACCTTCAGCACGGTTGATTT
>NZ_LWFH01000086.1:0-668 GCF_001635725.1 Oleiphilus sp. HI0066 | reverse complement strand
TTTTCTCAAGAGCTTGCATGTAGCGCTCGTCATATTCAGCTTCAAGTCGCATGCGTTGCGTTTTGCCTCCCTTTATTGGCAAGTCAAATTCTATGGCCCGCGCATGAAGCATCAAACGCGCCTTCTCCATTCCGCCCTGATCTTCGACCAAGTTCTGAATATACTTAACATCCCCCACAATTGGATGTTTAGAAAACGCGGCATGGACGCGAATTTGGTGCGTACGCCCAGTAATCGGCTTTGCTTCAACCAAGGTAAACTTATCCGAACGATTCAGAATCGAAAACCTCGTTTGGCTCGGTTTTCCGTCAGCACTCACCACCACCATACGCTCGCCAGATTTGAGCTCATTCTTACGAAGCGGAGCATCCACCATCACTTTGTACTTTGGCCATTTACCGAATACCGCTAAATGGTAAATCTTGTTCACCGTATCATCTCTAAATTGCGCATGAAGTGCTTTTAAGGCAGGACGACTCTTAGCAATCAGAACAGCACCAGAGGTATCTCGATCTAATCGATGAACTAGCTCAAGAAACTGATGTTCGGGGTATTTTGTACGCAAAGCCTCTATCAAACCCAAGTTCACACCACTTCCGCCATGAACAGCCAAGCCAGAAGGTTTATTGATCACTAAAAGCTGATCGTCTTCATAGAGAACTGAATCT
>NZ_LWFH01000085.1:0-1127 GCF_001635725.1 Oleiphilus sp. HI0066 | reverse complement strand
CCAACGAAATAAAGAACACTGCCCATGGCAAAGCCAGTGAGCGCAGAAGAATAAAAGCGCTTGGATCTTTCAAGCGCTAGCAACAAAGGAACAAAACAAGCAAAGGCGAGTAACCAAAGCCCAAACCCGACATTCGCAAAAGCATATAGAGCACCTGAAGCGCAGGCGCTTAAAAACAGAAAATAGAGCCTTTCATAAGAATACTCTTTTATTATATTTTGCCGAGTGCGCGATTCGCCTCCTCAGCTTGCGCTTCTAGTTTAGCTCTATATGCGTCTTTATCCGCCATCCATTCCTGCTTCTGATCGATGAATACTTGACGCTGCTCAAGTGCACGCGAGATTTTGTTCGGCATTTCCTGAAGTTTGTTCAAGTGCATCGTTCGCGCTAAAGCTTGCCCTGCATAATCATCTTCTGGGAGCACATTCCCATAGCGCTCTAAGATCTCGGTCAAAACAATTACATAGTCTTCTGATAGTTTTTCCTGATAGGCGTAGTAGTCTCGAATTTCCTGTTCGCTGGCGTGACGTGCCATCATTTTCGTTTCAATCGCTTTTAACTCAGCGCGCTTCGCTTCTCGGGCCTCAACGATTGAAGGGTCGTCAGTTTGAGCAGCCATGGTCCAATATAAATTATCTGTTGTGGCTTCGCGTACGACATCAAGATCGACCTTTGACCATGCTTCCATTTTGGCATCATAAGCCAACTCAGGATCATAATCTTGCGGCGGCATTTCAACATCACCGGCAATCACTGTATCTGTCGTTAAATACTTGGGATAGCTGCCTTGAACACCTGAAACGCGTTCATCATGCGAGTCTGGATTTGGAGAAGGCGTTGGGACCTGTTCTGTCACGGGTAAAAAACTCGGATCAACGGTATCGTCCTGATTCATTAATACAACAACGACTGATGCCCCTAATACGGTTGCCATGAAGGTTAACTTTATACTTGTTCTCATCGTGTCACCCTAATTATTCTGTTGTTCTTAGTTTTGTGTATTGCCTTTCCTAGCATTGCACTAGGAAAGGACTTTTATCTGAGTTTACTCTGTGGAAATAAAGCTCAGAATCTAGATCGCATCACTGATCAATGGACAGTAGATACCACAACCAGGATCTTCGTTG
>NZ_LWFH01000084.1:0-1002 GCF_001635725.1 Oleiphilus sp. HI0066 | reverse complement strand
GCGGTCTATGCGGGACTACAAGGGCAGGCTCATTTTGTCGGTGCAATGGGATCCCAGCGCAATGCTTTACTGCGTCAGAATCGTCTGCAGGCACTTGGTTTGTCATCCGATTTACGTCAGCGATTACATGCGCCAGTTGGTGTGCAGATAGGAAGTCGTACACCCAGTGAAATTGCTATTTCTATTGTTGCCCAATTAGTTCAGGTGCGAAGTCAGCGCGTCAAGATGCCTCTGCAGGTTAATTCTGTCGCTACTTACGCATAAGTCGTTGACAAGCTCTTCTGTTCATACCATTCTTATCGCCATGAAATTAATTAGCAAAGCAAAACACCGTTGGCCTCAATCACGACTCGTGCGTATTCTCGTGCTCGTCGCGATGGCGCGCGCCTGTTCGCGTTGTGTGGTTAGCTGATTAATTGAAATCATTTGGCCACGGCATTCAGCGGTGGCTTTCTTCTCCCTAGCTCTCTGAATTCCGTTGTCGCTTTCGACCTTTAGTGTTGGTTGTTTTTTTAACGAGAATGAGAGGAGGGAAATCTCGTGCAAGCGCCCTTTGCTTACCTGACGATTATTGCCGTGTGGTCTACAACGCCACTTGCGATTAATTGGAGTAGTCAAACGATCAGTCCTGTTGCGGCCCTTGGACTGCGAATGGCATTAGCTGTGATCGTAGGGCTACTTCTATTGGCGATTTTACGTGTACGCATTGTATGGACAAAACATTCTATCGCGACCTATTCATATGCTCAGTTAGGTATCGCAGGAGCAATGCTTTGTGTGTATAGCGCTGCTCAGTATATTCCGTCCGGTTTGATATCGGTATTGTTTGCCTTATCGCCAATGATATCGGCTATTTTTGCCTTTTTTATGCTTGGTGAAGACAACTTTCAGAAGCACAAAATCATCGCATTTATAATGGCCTTGTTTGGTCTAATTCTTGTTTCTGTTGATACGATTTCGTTATCACAAAACGGATTGTTGGGGATTGCCTTATTGCTTAGC
>NZ_LWFH01000083.1:0-766 GCF_001635725.1 Oleiphilus sp. HI0066 | reverse complement strand
CCTATGCCTTTCATAATTTGGCCTGCTAGCCAACCCGCGATCGCGCCGATTAAAAGTGCAAGTACTAATGCCTGAACGTCCATACTAAGCTCCAAATCGTGTGTATGCGTCAGTGACTGTAGTACGTAAAACTATGCTGCGTGCATATTTTTGTCATCGATTGAAAGCAATTGTTGCCCTCGTTTTTCTAGAAAAAGAAGGAGGCAGCGGCTGTCGCCAGTACGCCGCACCATACGATACAAACGAGTGTCGCGATGAGTCGTCGTGATGGCTGATTAGTTGGATTGATGACAAATTTGATGCCGAAGCCTAAAGGCAGTAAAAGCAATGCAAACAGTATGCTTTTAATCAGCATGGGCTGCTCTGTTGTATCGAAAAAGAAAAGAGCAACTAGGCAAACAAGCCCTATGAGCTGTATGGCGCGATCTTTTGGTGTTTGTTTCGCTTGTTTCATAGATGCATTTTACTCAAGTTTTGTAAGTTTATGGATGCGCAATTGGTTCAATTTTAGTTGATCTGATTTAAGCAGAAAGCGGAGCAGTATAAAGTAAATATCTAGATCAAAATGCGCTTTATTCTCTGCATTGTTTTCGTGTTGATGAGCTTGAATTTCTGTCCCAATATGCGCTTTTAAGGGAACATAACCACGCTCTCTTAATTCTTCTTCTGATTCAATTTTGCCTAGATATTGCCATTGATCGATTAAGTGAAAGTGTTTGAATTCGTCATCATTTACGTCGTTTTCTTCCACGAGTATCGGCGTATC
>NZ_LWFH01000082.1:0-477 GCF_001635725.1 Oleiphilus sp. HI0066 | reverse complement strand
ACGGGTGATAAAACCCCATTTACGAGCCAAACATTCCGTAATTTGATGAATCAATTTGGTATCACGATTCCACCTGGTGTTGATCCAAAAGCGAAGAATATTGCAGCGGTTGCTGTGCATGCGGATTTGCCCGCGTTCGCCAAACCTGGCCAACGCATTGATGTCACGGTATCAAGCCTCGGTGATTCGAAGAGCCTACGTGGCGGGTCTTTGCTAATGACACCGCTTAAAGGTGCCGATGGTCGAATTTATGCCATGTCGCAGGGCAGTTTGGTCGTTGGTGGTTTTGGTGCAGATGGTAGCGATGGTTCATCGATTACGGTGAATGTTCCAAGTGTGGGGCGTATACCAAATGGTGCGACGGTAGAGCGCGGTATTGCGAGTCCGTTTAGCCAAGGCGATACGATCACATTTAATTTGCATCAGCCTGACTTTACAACGGCCATGAACGTCTCGCAGCAAATCAACGATATGCTT
>NZ_LWFH01000081.1:0-1017 GCF_001635725.1 Oleiphilus sp. HI0066 | reverse complement strand
ATGCATATTTTTCAACAAATGCTGCGACCTCCAAACATTCAGAACCGTCCAAACGCACGAACTCTTTCGGCAATAAAGTCATTGCACTTGTTGAAACCGAACGAGGTAATTTTATAGATGAATCTAACTCACCATTGATGACAACCGCATCCATATCAGCCAAACGGTTAACAGGATCACGCAAAGGGCCAACGGGTAACACCCAGCCATTGCCAAAGCCACGCTGTCCATCGATAACGCAGAGTTCAATATCTCGATACATGGCATGATGTTGCAGACCATCATCTGCAATCACTAAATCCACACCTAAATCTTCTAATGCTTTAACTGCCAATGCGCGTTGCGGTGATAAGGCAATATCACACGCCAATAATCGTTTGAGCATAAGTGGCTCATCACCTACTTCACTTGCTGAACTATCAGCATGCAAAAGACGCACTTCATTTTTTGGAATAGAGACACCATAGCCGCGGCTCACAACGCCAACACGATACCCGCGTTGCTCAAAGTCGCGCACCAACAAACNCACCAGCGGAGACTTACCCGTGCCACCCGCCGTTAAATTCCCTACAACAATCACTGGGACCTTAGATTTAGAAGGTGAACTTGAAAGCAGTCCAGATATTCGAATGACAAGCCAATAAAGAATGGAAAAAGGCACGAGCAGGTAGATCCAAAGCTTGTTTGAGTACCAAGCTTCGGTAATCGCTTGCTCGATGTTAGAGTGGTCGTTCACGCTTATCGCCTAATCCCTTGAGCTTAGTGATCGTCAGAAAGTGCCATGTTATAGAGTTTTGCGTATTCCCCATCTTTCTCTAACAACTCAGCATGCGTACCTTGCTCAACAATATGCCCTTCGTCCATCACGACGATAATATCTGCATTTTCAATCGTTGAGAGACGATGTGCGATAACTAAAGTAGTGCGCCCTTTTATAAGCTCATCCAACTCACGCTGAATCACTTTTTCTGATTCGTTATCGAGTGCAGACGTCGCTTCATCGAGAATTAATAATGG
>NZ_LWFH01000080.1:0-7184 GCF_001635725.1 Oleiphilus sp. HI0066 | reverse complement strand
TCTCTGCCCGCTGAAGAACTTGTTCCGCAGCTCATTAATGAATTGCTCGATCTGCATGGTACGGGGCGCGTTCTGTTTCGTAATACGCGTGATGCGGTTGAAGGCTTTCCTCAGCGTATTGTGCGGCCTTATGAGCTTGTTGCTGCGTATGAGCCAGACTCCGATTCGATCGCTAATGATCCAGAAGTAAAATGGTTGTGTGAGTTTCTCGAAGCGAATCGTGACGAGAAAGTTCTTGTGATTTGTTCGAACGCGAATCGCGCCTTGATGGTGGAAGAGTATGTGCGCTTACGACAAGGTTTTAGAACTTCAGCATTTTATGAGGGACTGAGCATTATCGAGCGAGATCGTGCCGCCGCGTACTTTGCAGATAAAGAAGAAGGCGCTCAGGCGCTAATCTGTTCTGAGATCGGTAGTGAAGGGCGTAACTTCCAATTCGCGAGCAATCTGGTCTTGCTTGATTTGCCCGAGAACCCAGATTTGCTCGAACAGAGAATTGGCCGACTCGATCGAATTGGTCAGGTTCGTGATGTACAGATTCATGTGCCGTACTTGTATGGAAGTCAGCGCGAAGCTTGGTTTAACTGGTACCACAAGGGTCTAAATGCATTTGAAACGAGTTGTCCGGCGGGGTATGCCATTCAGCAGAAGTTCCAAGAAAGCCTTGATCAGTATTTGTCTTTATCCGACCTCACATCAACTGAAGCCACTGGCATCATTGAAAAGGTCGCTGCTTATCGTGAAGAGATCATGCGTGAGCTTCAGATGGGCAGGAACGTATTGCTAGAGCTCAATTCATGTCGCCCGAAAGAAGCTGAAGCCTTGATTGAGAAGCTTGAGGAAGAAGAGCGTAGCCAAGATTTAGCCGCGTACATGCAGCGCGTATATGACTTGTATGGTGTTGAACAAGAGCATCAGTCAGATGGTTCAGTTGTATTGCATCCCGGCGAGCATATGCTGACAGCAGAGTTTCCTCGATTAACCGATGAAGGAATGACGCTTACGTATCAACGAGAGAAAGCATTGTCTCGCGAAGATATGGAATTTGTTACATGGGAGCATCCCATGGTCACTGAATTAATGGATCAGCTAGTGAGCGGCGAACTCGGCAATGCCGCTTTGGCGAAAATTTCCGTGAAAGGTATTCCTCCAGGCACCTTATTTTTAGAGTCTATTTTTACCGTGAACAGCATGGCGCCGAATGAGTTACAGCTAGATAAATATTTGCCGATGTCTCCACAACGTTTTGTCGTTAATGGCGATGGGCGAGATTTGTCGCAAGTGCTGCCGTATGAAAAGCTTAACGAGCTCAGCAGTGGTATAAAACGTACCTTGGCGCTGCAAATCATTAAAGAAATCCGCTCTGAATTTGCTGGTTTATTGGCGCATGCGCAGAAACTTGCTGAGCAAACTCTGCCGAGTTTCAAAGACATCGCGCGTGAGCAATTAAGTGCCGACATGGATGCTGAAATTCATCGTATGACCAGTTTACAGCAAAAGAATCCAATGATTCGCGAAGAAGAAATTGAATTTGTTCGTAAGCAAAAAGAAGAGGGTTTATCCTACATTGATAAGACAGGTCTGGAGCTTCAGGCCATGCGTATCATCATCAACACGTAGGAGGTGAACAACATGACAGATCAAAAATCAAAACCAGAATTGACCGAACTTCAGCACCATGTCACCCAATGTGGTGGTACCGAGCGTGCTTTTGATAACGAATACTGGGACCACAAGGAAGAGGGTATTTATGTCGATGTTGTGTCTGGAGAACCCTTGTTTAGCTCCACGACTAAATATGATTCTGGATCTGGTTGGCCTGCGTTTACCAAGCCTATTCACATGGAACAGATTGTCGAGAAAGAAGATCGTCAAATGTTCATGGTGCGCACAGAAGTGCGCAGTAAAGATGCCGATTCACACCTAGGCCATGTGTTTAATGATGGCCCCGTTGAAGAAGGCGGTATGCGTTACTGTATTAATTCGGCGGCCATGCGTTTTGTGCCAAAGGCAGAGATGGCAGAACAAGGCTACGCTGAGCTATTAAGCCTCTTCGATTAAAGGCTATTGCGATCGATATTGGGGTCAGAGTAAAAGCGCCCAGACCCCAGCGTTAAACCTCAAATATTTCTCATAAACTATAAGAAAAATGAACCAAGAATACTTAGGCGAAATTGCTAATATGCGCATGCCGTTTGGCAAATACAGTGGTCGTCGCTTAATAGATCTACCTGAAGAATACCTACTCTGGTTTCGTAAAAAAGGCTTCCCTAATGGCAAGCTTGGAACTCTGCTAGAAATGACGCTCGAGATTAAAATTGAGGGTTTAGAGAAACTGCTAGAGCCATTAAAGAAATAGCCTTATGGCTCTATGTTGTGCGTGCTTTATTTATAGCGCCCTTACTTTTTCTTAGCCGCTTGCTTCGCTTCAAACGCTTCCATTTGTTCTGGTGTCGCTGGAAGCTGGTGTTTGTCTTTCCACTCTGAGTAAGGCATGCCGTAAACGAACTCTCGAGCCGCGTCATAATCCACTTCAACACCTTTCTCGGCGGCCGCTGCTGCGTACCATTTTGATAGGCAGTTTCGGCAGAAGTCGGCCAAGATCATCAGGTCAATGTTTTGTACTTCTTTATGGTCATCTAAGTGTTTTAAGAAACGACGAAATACAGCGGCTTCTAGTTCGGTTTGTGTTTGTGAATCGATATTTGAAGACATAGGAATTCCTTATGAAATGAACTTGAGAAGTGTTGCTACTTGCGGCACGCTTGTCAATGTCGCTCAAGGATGGAGCGAGTTATTTAACAAGGAATTAGACATGAGCATATCAACTTGGCCAGAGTCCGAACGGCCGCGCGAAAAACTCCTCTCAAAAGGTCCTCAAACATTAAGTGACGCTGAGTTGCTTGCGATCTTTTTACGTACAGGCATCAAAGGGCGTTCAGCGATTGAATTAGCACGAGATTTACTCGCTCATTTTGGTGGGTTGAAGCCACTGCTTCGCGCTAGTGAACAAGAATTCTGTTCTTACAAAGGCATGGGCTTAGCAAAGTACGCGCAGTTACATGCAAGTTTAGAAGTAAGTAAGCGCGTACTAAAAGATGAGTTAAGGGAGAGTGATGTTATCACTAGCCCTGATGTGTGCAAACGTTATGTGCAGCATGCCTTGGCAAATCGTCAACATGAAACCTTCGCTGTTCTGTATCTTAATAATCAGCATGCAATTCTGGATATGGAAGAGCTGTTTCAGGGTACGATTGATGCTGCATCCGTATATCCGCGTGAAGTAGTTCGCCATGTACTTAACAAAGGTGCTGCAGCCGTCATTCTTTGTCATAACCATCCCTCTGGATCGACGCAAGCAAGCCAAGCTGACATCCAGATTACACGACGATTGCAGTCGGCATTGGAGTTGATCGATGTGCGGGTGCTGGATCATTTAATCGTCGCAGGTAGTCATGTGGTCAGTTTTACCGAACAGGGCTTGATGTAGACCTTGGTCCAATGCTAGACCAAGGTCTAATAGTTGTTTTGCGTAGTATTGCCAAAAATTCGCTTAGGAAAAATTATGCGCCATATAGTACGTAAAATTGGTGTGAGTGAATTCGATAATTAAGGCGACACCTTCACCTTAAACGCAGCGACTGTGGTCGATCCGCCAATTGAAGGGCGTTAAATTGTGCAGTAGGGCACCCTCAAACCCTAGCCGTTCAAAACACGCCTGGACTATTCTTGAGTTTCAAGTGTGTGCGTTTTAAAGGAAGTGTTAATGTATTAAATTCATATTGCGGGATGATCATCCTTGTTTGGAAATGCTCGGTTAGGGTTATTGAATACGCACTTGCCTGATCTTTGCATTAGTGAATCTTCTGATCTTGATTGCACGCTTAAAGTGCTCGAACAAAACCCTGACAATGATTTGTTGTTGCTCGATCTACATATGTCAGGCAGTCAGGACTCATTTGGTCTGGTGACTGTACCCGAAAAATTCCCAACTGTGCCTTTAACGATCATTTCAGCACGAGAAAATGTTGAGACTATTAGCCGTTGTATTGCTCACGGCTCAATTGGCTTTATTCCAAAGTCCTGCTCTCCGAGTATGATTAAAGATGCCATTGACCATGTGATTGATGGTGAATCTTAGGTGCAGTCTTTTGTGCGCCAAAACTTACGTCGAATCGATAATGAAGAACGTGACTCAGCAACGCAGGTCGCTGTCTTGACGCCCCAGCAGTATCATGTGCTTTGTTTCTTATGAGAAGGTTGGCTGAACAAACGGATAGCTTATGAAATTGGCGTGACAGAAGTTATGGTAAAAGCCCATATCACTGCTATTTTTAAGAAGTTGGGGGGTTAATCGTACGCAGGCTGTGATTACTTGATCTAAGAAGTCACTTTATGATCCTGCGACGGAGGCTGTTTAATCCTCTGTTTTAACATGTTGTTTTTGAGACTAATTAGGGCAATTACCCTAATTAATGGCTTTTGTCTTTACATTTCAGAAACATACGTCAAAATCGCCAACCCTTTTTATTGTTAAAGCGAGTAAGGTTATGGACGATATGCATCACTTTGTTATTGTGGGTGGTGGCGCTGGCGGACTAGAGCTTGCGACAAAACTCGGCAATAAATTAGGCAAGAAGAACAAAGCTCGTATTACGCTCGTTGATGCGGCCTTAACGCATGTCTGGAAGCCTTTGTTGCACGAGGTTGCTGCCGGCTCTCTCAATTCAGATGCCGCGCAAGTCGATTTTCGTGTGCATGCGCAACAGCATTATTTTGAATTCCAGCCCGGACGCTTAACTGGACTCGACCGTTCCCAAAAAACGATTACCTTAGCGCCTATAAATAATCGCAAAGGTGAAGAGGTTGTTGCTGCGCGCCGTGTGCCATACGACACATTGGTGATTGCTGTGGGCAGTACGACGAATGATTTTGGAACCAAAGGTGCCGAAGAGCATTGCCAGTTTCTCGATAGCCAGCTACAAGCGCGCCGTTTTCATCAGAGTCTGTTAAATCGTTATTTGCAAGCAGAGCATGCGCCCGAAGGTGAGAGAGATATTCATGTTGCGATCATTGGTGGGGGCGCGACCGGCGTCGAGTTGGCAGCTGAATTACGCTATGCTTCGCAGCAACTAGAGTCTTATGGTCTGCATAACGTCAAAGAAAGCAATATTCATATCTCTTTGATCGAAGCTGGTGGTCGTATATTGCCAGCACTAAAAGAACGTTTATCTGCGGCGGCAACGCGGGAATTGAATAAGCTCAATATTGAAGTATTAACATCTCAACCGGTAACAGAAATTACCGACACTCAACTGACCTTTGCTGAGAGTGAGCCTCTAAACGCCGAAATCAAAGTGTGGGCGGCAGGTATTAAAGCCCCAGGGTTCTTAACAGAACTAGATGGCCTCGAAACGAATCGATTGAATCAATTGAAGGTTGACACCACATTGGCAACGACTTTGGATGATTGCGTATTTGCGTTTGGCGATTGTGCGGAATGTTGGAATGAGGGTAATGAACGGTCTGTGCCTCCTCGTGCACAAGCGGCACACCAACAGGCGAGTACGCTGTACAAGACGCTTGTTGCTCGACTAGATGGCGGTGCTGCACATCAGTTTGTCTACAAAGATCATGGTTCGCTTGTTTCTTTGAGCGATTATACTGCCGTAGGAAGTCTCATGGGGAACTTGAGCAAAGGCAGCATGATGGTCGAAGGAAAGCTTGCGCGCTTATTTTATGTGTCTTTATATCGCATGCATCAGCTTGCCTTGCACGGCTTCTTTAAGACCGGTTTGATTTGGCTAAATGATCGTTTGATGCGAGTGATTCATTCTAGAATGAAGCTGCACTAAGCAAACATAACATTGCAAAGATGTCCCTTATGGGGCCTTTTTTGGTGTATCAATACAAGTAACAGTGCTCGCATATTGTTTGCAACGCATTGTTGTTTTTTCTTGCGGCTTGTCGGTTTAAGGTAGAGTGCCTACCACCACTTTTATCTCATAGGGCAAGTCAAATCGACATGCCTCTCCAATATAAGATTACTAGCTCTGTTACGACTAAGGTAATAATAATTACCTATTTCGAGCATGATAAGTTCCAAGGTCAGTATTATATTAAGTTACGCCTCCTGGGCATAAAGTCGTTTCTCAATATGTTCGAATATAATCCGTGTTCATATATATTTGCGTCCGCAGTAAAGAGCGCCTGTGATTTGCGCGATTGATAATAACCTCGATGTTTTTTCAATATACTTACTCGATAAGAGAGTAATACAAAAATAGCAAATTTTGGTGCTAGTGCTACCTAGAACAAAGTCCGTCTTAGAGCGAGGATTTAATTCTTTCAAATGAGTTCCAATATGCCAGGATAAACTTTCCCATTAAAAAATTATTTACGATCACGATAGAAAACAATCATTTGTATTTTGGAGTGATTTTTTCTCGAGCTTGTGCGCTCAAAGAACTGTCGATTTATTTTACATTATTGGTTTTTATCCATAATAAAAATAATCATAAATTACTGATAAATATCAATAAAAAGATTCTGGTTTATTTTTTGCTTTTTATGCTTTCAATGATATGAAAGACACTTAAGCAGTTACTACATAGGAAGGATAGTATAAATGAACTTTCAAAAACTAATTGCAGCCTTAATGTTAGGGTTAGCAAGTACCTCGGCTTTCGCTGCCACAATTACGTTTGTGTCTGCTATAGATGATAAGTGCCGATACATGACTGGTTGTTTGTTAAATGATCAGACGACAAATACCTATATTGATCCAATTGGTACTGAGCTTGAGGGTGCCAGTTGGGTTCAGCCTACTGGGGTATGGAAAGAGGCTGGCGTCGAATATCGGGTTTGGGAATTGGATTTAAATAGACCTAACCAAGATATGCGCATAGATTCTCTTTTCGTGTCTTTTGATGACGATCTCCAAATCCGATCCAAAGGTAAGATTCTTGCTGATATTAACCGCTATGATGTGGCTGGTGGAAATCCTTGGGCGCAGGTTATTAACGTTTATGATTACGTGAATTCATCCATGATTCTTGAAAAGGGTGGGCGTTTAAATTTTTGGGTCACAAACTCAGGCAATGGTCCAACTGGTATAATTTATAAAGGCACGGCATCTACAGTATCTGAGCCTGCAGCAGTAGCGATTCTTGGTCTTGGTCTAT
>NZ_LWFH01000079.1:0-630 GCF_001635725.1 Oleiphilus sp. HI0066 | reverse complement strand
CTCAAGTACTACTCTTTCTTTTGAACCTAAATAAGCGCAGAAATATACGCATGTTGATCTAGCTTAGATAACTTTACTAGACAATCAGGAAGGTCTCTCTTAACTAGCTTTAGGCTAAGTCTTGCGTTTGTTGAGGTTTATGCGTGATAAAGCCGCGTTGTTCTAGGTAGTTGAGTAGTGTCTCTGTGCACGTATTAATATCATGTTTATGGGTGTTCAAAGTAACTTCAGGTGCCTGAGGTGCTTCATATGCCGAGTCTATTCCAGTGAAGAATTTGATTTCTCCTGCGCGGGCTTTTTTGTACAAACCTTTTGGATCGCGTTCTTCGCAAACACCTAAAGGCGTGCTGATGTGTACCTCAATGAATTCATTGTCTGAGAACAAAGAGCGCACCATATTGCGATCACTTCTAAATGGCGAGATGAATGCCGACATCACAATTAAGCCTGCTTCGGTGAAAAGCTTTGATGCTTCGCCGATTCTACGAATATTCTCAATGCGATCCGCATCTGAAAATCCGAGGTCTTTGTTTAACCCGTGGCGAACGTTATCTCCATCGAGCAAAAAGGTATGATAACCGCGTTGAAACAGAGCGTGGTCTAGTGCATTGGCGACGGTTGATTTGCCTG
>NZ_LWFH01000078.1:0-1054 GCF_001635725.1 Oleiphilus sp. HI0066 | reverse complement strand
TTGCGGGGCATACTAGGCACGGTAAGCGAATATCCTTATTTGCTTTAACGATGAGTGAATCAGCAAGTTTGCTTAGTATGCGTAGATCTTGCTCAGTAGTCTGTGACGTAGAGCGATGTGAGCGTCAAAAGATATGGGTGTCACAAGATGTAGGTGTCAGCCCCCGCTTATTTACCCTGAACGATGCTCCTAAGGTTTTTTAGTGTATTGAAAGGCTGGTCTACAACAAATGCATTCGCTAACTACGCAGGAATATCTCCAGCAGGGTCAGCAGAGGTTTCACAGATGATGTGCAGCAAAGTGGGTGTTTCTCGTGTCAGCGTCCGGCCTCCAATTAGCTCCGTCACGCGCACGCAGTCTTGGTCGGGCACATCAGGTTCCACAAGTGCTGAAAACCTAACGACGGCCTTGTTTGAGTTTGTTTGCGAAACCTTCATTTTCAGAACGAAGTTGCGATTTGTGATGGGCCAAGGCACGCTTGTCTCTTGATAGACAATAATCTCGTTTTCAGAGACTTGCTCAATTATCTGGTTCTTTATGTATTCGTGTAGCCAATCATCTATGCTCTCTAAATTTTTTATCACCATTAATACGTCAGATAGTTGGGCAGTAATGTGCTTTTCACCACGGAATGCTTTGAAGTCTGAGCCTTCGATTTCATTTGTGAAAATCTTGATTCCATCGTTGCTCTTCTCTAGCTCCCAAGCATGAATTGAGGATATTGAGAACAGTAGCCATGAGATAAGAGTAAGTATTTGCATTTTGAGCCTTTTATTTCGAACAAAAAAAGGGAGTCAAAAGACTCCCCAAGCTTGCCATCATATAAGCCTAGAACGTATATGAGATACCTAACATGTAAATAGATGGATCGATATCAACATCAACGCTTGCTTTGACTTTACCAGCGTTACTATCGGTAGTGATCTCAGCCTTGGTGTCGATGTCTATCCAGTAGTAAGAGCCATTCAAATCAATGCTGTCAGTCAATACATAATCAAAGCCGGCATGAATAGCGACGCCGGTGCTGTCTTCCAATTCAATTTTTGTATTGCTT
>NZ_LWFH01000077.1:0-572 GCF_001635725.1 Oleiphilus sp. HI0066 | reverse complement strand
CTTTGACCATGGCAGCGACAAAAATCTATACCGGTCGTTTAGAAGCAGAACAAGAAGTGATTATGACGCCTCAGGTGTCTGGTCAGATTAAACACGTTACTTTTGAAGAGGGCGCGGTGGTTAAGCAAGGTGATGTGTTGTTTGAGATGCATTCTCGTACGCAAGCCGCACGCTACAACGAGTTGAAGGCTGAGCTAGAAAGTGCTCGTGCACAAATTGAACTGGCAAAAAGAGATGTTGAGCGCGCAGTGAGCTTGCGTAAGAAAAACTCACTTTCTCAAGAAGAACTCGATAATCGTCGAACTGAGCTGACAAAATCTATCTCGGACGCGGCTGCATTAGAAGCGGCGGTAGATGGTGCTGCGACCATCTTAAGCTATACGAAAATCAAAGCACCGATTGATGGTCGTGCCTCGAATGCTTTTGTAAAAGAGGGTACTTGGATTACTCAAGGTCGCACCGAGTTGACTGAGCTTGTTTCGACAGATCGTTATCATGCATATTTCGACGTTGATGAGTCGACATATCTCGAGCTTAAAGCACTGAGTGCTAGCAAACTCGATAACGTGGTA
>NZ_LWFH01000076.1:0-877 GCF_001635725.1 Oleiphilus sp. HI0066 | reverse complement strand
AGTTTTTGTCCGACTTTAGGGTCGATCGCAAGTGGACGCGCTAGCCCGATCATGTCACAAGCGTTTTGATCGAGAGCATGTTGCATTGCTTCTGCTGAACGGAATCCTCCGGTTACGACAAGTGGTACGTTTACTTTGTCGCGGATTGATTCTGCGAACTCTAGAAAATATGCTTCTCTTTTTTGCGTACTTTCTGCGATTTTGTGGCCCATCATTTTAGGACTTTCGTAGGTGCCACCAGAGATTTCAATTAGATCAATGTTCAGTTCACCAAGTCGAGAAATAACCTGCATGGCTTCTTCATGACTGAACCCGCCTTTTGAATAATCGGCTGAGTTGAGTTTAATACCTACTGGGAAATCATCGCCGACTGCTTTTCTTATTGCGGAGTAAACGCTTTCAACAAAGCGCATGCGATTTTTTAATGATCCGCCCCATTTGTCCTTCCGTTGATTGTGGTGGGGGGAGAGGAACTGACTAACCAAATAGCCATGTGCGCCATGGATCTGTATGCCATCAAATCCTGCTTCTTTAGCGAGTCGCGCGCTGGTCGCAAACGCATCAATAATGTGGTTGATCTCATTATCGTGCAAAGCGCGGGGGCAATTGAAAGATGCTTGCAGTGCGCCTCCTAGAGGAATCGCTGATGGCGCAACAGGCTCTTTGCTTAGGAATTTAGGTATTTGTTTACCTGGATGATTTAACTGCATCCATACTTGAGTACCGTTCTTTTTGCGGCTGTAGCCCAGGCTCTAAAAGCTGCGAGGTCACTTTGTTCATCTAATACAACGTTCTTAGGCTCACCTAAAGCGGTTCTGTCTATCATGACGTTGCCCGTGACAAGTAAACCTGTGCCTCCTAATGACCATGCTTCATA
>NZ_LWFH01000075.1:0-597 GCF_001635725.1 Oleiphilus sp. HI0066 | reverse complement strand
GTTCGAGGGGCAACTTTTTCTCTAATCGATAAGAAGAACATATCGATATGAGGGATGATCACAAGTAAGCCTAGCCAAAGTAAAAAAGGACTAAGCAGGAGTATCAGGGTGAGTCGTGTCTGGCTTGAGTTCATTTTATCTTTCCTAAAACGCTCAAGCTTGGTTCGTAAATACTTTGGCGATATCTGCTCGCCAGCTTAATGATAGTTTGTCGCCTGCCTTAAGATCTGAAAACTCACCTGTCTGAGGTAGGGAAACAATAATCTCTTCCGCATCGTTGTTGGTCATGATTGCGCGGCTCTTAGCACCGTCGAACAATACACTCTTTACAGATGCCTGGAGTTGATTATCCGCTGTAGTTTGCTCTTGTCCCAATGTGATGGATTCGGGACGAAGATAGATATTCACTGTTTGTCCGATTTCAAGATTGCTTGTCGTTTGGGTTTGAATCGATAAACCGCTCGTGGTGGTTAGTGTGGTGCGTTGAGAATCTTGTACGCTGACTGTAGCCTCCCAATGGTTACTTTCTCCAACAAAGTCGGCGACAAAGGGCGTTTGTGGTTCATAGTAAAGTTCTTGGGGCGTACCGACTTGTTC
>NZ_LWFH01000074.1:0-845 GCF_001635725.1 Oleiphilus sp. HI0066 | reverse complement strand
ATTTTTACGCTGGCTGATAATTTAACATCGAGAACAGGCAATCCCTCTTCAACCAACTCTTCAACCAACTTCCTAGGTAGGCTTGCTCTTGGCTGAAACTGATTCACAACAATTCCCTCTATTTTAAGTGAATCATTATGATCTTCCTGGATATCCTGAATTTCACCCATGATTTGGTAGAGCGCTTTGCGAGAGAAGTCATCACAATCGAAAGGTATCAAAACACGATCTGCAGCAATGAGCGCCGATCGGGTATAAAAATTTAATGCTGGCGCAGTGTCGATGTAAATATCATCGAAGAAAGACTCCATTTCTCTTAATGCCGTCTTTAATTTATAAATCTTGTGCTTTGCTTCTAATTTACGCTCTAGAAACTCCAACTCAGGATGTGAAGGCATTACCGATAAATTATCGTAAGGGCTTTGATGAACAAACTCGCTCGCATCTTTATTGAAAAGATTAAACGACAAGGTCTGCTCAAAAAAATCTGCGACGGTGTGTTTCAATTCACTTGAGGAGACGCCCAACAAGTAATGCGTAGAGTTGCCCTGAGTATCAAGGTCAACCACTAACGTACGACGCCCCTTGGATGCGCTAATTGCAGCCAAGTTACATGTGATACTAGATTTACCAACACCACCTTTTTGATTAAACACCACTCGAATCACTGTCGCTTCTCCTTAAACTTTGACGAGGACACTCTCACCAGCCCAACACCTTTTTTACAAACGGAACTGTAATACTTCGCTTTTCAAGCAATTGGGCATGATCCAACTTATCTAGAACCTCCAATAATGCGCCTAAACTACGAGAACTTCTAGCATATATGTAGCTCAGCACATCAT
>NZ_LWFH01000073.1:0-582 GCF_001635725.1 Oleiphilus sp. HI0066 | reverse complement strand
GTTCTAATTCAAGGTGAAACAGGCAGCGGCAAGGAGCTCGCGGCGAAGGCCATTCATAAGATGAGCCATCGCCGCAACCAAGAGATTGTGTGCATAAACTGCGCAGCGATTCCTGAGTCGCTGATAGAGTCAGAGCTTTTCGGTCACGAAAAAGGTGCATTTACAGGAGCTGGCTCTGCGCGTGCAGGTTTGATTGAAGCAGCCGATGGTGGAACTTTATTTTTGGATGAAATCGGTGAGCTGCCCCTTGATGCTCAGGCTCGATTACTTCGCGTTCTACAAGAAGGAGAAATAAGACGAGTTGGCTCCATCAGCTCTAAAAAAGTCGATGTGCGCTTAATTGCAGCAACACATAGAAATCTAAAGTCTTTGTCCCGTACCGGCCAATTCCGTGAAGATTTATATTATCGACTCAATGTTGTTCAAATTCGCCTCCCTCCATTAAGAGAGCGAGGAAAAGATATTACGGGCTTAGCTCACTTACTTTTAGAACGTGCTCGAGAGCGCTTAGCGAGACCAACGGTAGAACTCAGTACAGACGCACTGCGAGCCATTCAAGAATATAATTGGCCCGGTAATGTA
>NZ_LWFH01000072.1:0-1000 GCF_001635725.1 Oleiphilus sp. HI0066 | reverse complement strand
CATGTTCACTCCTAACTTGATTTATTATAAAACACTTATGCCTAGGTTCATGCTCGAGCTTACATCTGAATCAGGGCTAGGTTTGGATCGTTGAGTAGTTTGCGGGCAATAATGACGCGCATGATTTCATTCGTGCCTTCGAGAATTCTATGCACGCGGCAATCTCTAAAGTGACGTTCTAAGGGGTACTCTTTGATGTAGCCGTAACCGCCATGAATTTGCAGGGCTTCATCACATAGTGTAAAGCAGACATCCGTTGCGAAGCGTTTAGCCATCGCACAGTATGTGGTTCGTTCAGAGTCTTTTTGATCTAGTTTGTAGGCTGCAAGGCGAATCATTTGCTTGGCTGCGGTCAGATCCGTCAGCATGTCAGCTAGCTTGTTTTGAGTACTTTGGAATTGTGCGAGCGATTGACCGAACTGTTCTCTCTCTTTTGCATAGTTGGTGGCGGCGCTTAGTGCTGAGATTGCTGTGCCGGTTGAGCATGCGGCAATATTAATTCTCCCGCCGTCCAAGCCTTCCATCGCCAACTTAAAACCTTGGCCTTCTTCTGCTAGGCGATGAGATTGTGGAACACGTACTTGATCAAAATTTATTTGACGCGTTGGCTGCGCATTCCAGCCTAGTTTGTCTTCTTTTTTTCCGTAGCTAATGCCTTCGCTATCGGCAGGAATCGCAATACAACTCACGCCTGATGCACCTTGCTCGCCGGTACGAACCATGGTGATCAGTAAGTCGGTAGACCCCGCGCCAGAGATAAATACCTTACTGCCCGATATGATGTAGTCATCGCCATCTTTGACTGCGCTTGTAGTGAGTGATGCTGCATCAGAACCTGCACCAGGCTCAGTAAGACAATAACTTGCGAGTTTCTCACCGCTCGCTAAGGGTTCAGCCCAGTCATTTATTAAGCTCTCTTGGCCGTAGGTGCTGAGCATTTTAAAGGCCATATTATGAATGCTGATAAAAGCAGCCGTTGTGGTACAGCCAGTCGCAAGCT
>NZ_LWFH01000071.1:0-847 GCF_001635725.1 Oleiphilus sp. HI0066 | reverse complement strand
ACCAACCAACACTGACGCATCTTCTGAAACGCCAAAATGCGCCATGCAATGCTGAAGAGGCAGAGGGTTTGGCTTACGCTCTTGTGTCGTATCACCACCAACCAACATATCAACCACTAAACCCTTTTGATCTATCAGCACCCTCGCAGGGGCTTCAGGCTTATTGGTCACAATGGCAACAAAGCATCCTGCTTCTTTGAGTTGCGCAAGCAAAGCAAGCGTTCCTTCATAAAGCTCTGAATGCTGCCCATTAATTTCTGAATAATGCTTATAGAAAAGCTCCAATACGCGATGTAAGTCGAAGTGGGAACCGCTCACATCGAGAGTTTGCTGAAGCGCTCTATTAACGAGAACTTCAGCCCCATTCCCAACCCATAAACGACAATCGTCCAATGAAACTAATGGATACCCCGCCTCTTCAAGAGACAAATTCAACGCAATATGTAAATCAAGCGCACTATCGACTAAGGTCCCGTCTAGATCGAACATCACTAATTGAAAGTCACTCAGTTTCATTTGCGCGTTATCCCTAAGAAAGCCAATTAGCCTAGTTTTGCAGCCGCCAATTCAGCACGCATTTGATCGATCGTCACTTTGTAATCATCAGTATTGAAAATCGCTGACCCTGCAACAAAGGTATCTGCGCCAGCTTCTGCAATCTCTCGAATGTTATTTACCTTTACACCACCATCGATCTCTAACTGGATATCAAAACCGCTTTCAATAATTTTTTGCTTCACTAACTTGAGCTTATCGAGCGTGCTCGGGATGAATTTTTGACCACCAAATCCTGGATTCACCGACATTAAAAGAATCATATCCAACTTATCCATCACATGATCAAGAT
>NZ_LWFH01000070.1:0-589 GCF_001635725.1 Oleiphilus sp. HI0066 | reverse complement strand
GAAGAAATTTATACAGATCAGAAGATCGGCACCATTCGTGTTATGACGCCTGTGACGGCAAGTGGTGAACGTGACGATGCGCGTGCAGTGCAATACGTCGGACAAGCGCAAATGATGACTCCAGCTGGTGCTCTGCCACTCACGTTTGAGTTAGCGGTTGATAATTTAGCAGACGCAGTTGCAGGTTTTGGTGATGGCGCTAAGCAGGCAATGGAAGATACGATGCGTGAATTACAAGAAATGCGTCGACAACAAGCGTCTCAGATTGTTGTTCCAGGTCAAGACGGCGGCCCTCAAATTCAAATGCCTTAAGGGCTTTGAATTCAGGCCTCGACCTATCCACAAGGTCGAGGCTTATCATGTATGTTTCTCTATTGTTTCTTGAATAAAACCAGACTCGTGAAGTTTTTGGTAAGCGCGCTTTAATTTGTTAACGCGACTCTGCGGCATGTTTTGATTCACTTTCAGTTTGATCGCATAAGGCGGCTCAATATCGTCAATATAAGTGAGCGTTGTGCGCTTTTGATCTGGCTGCTGACTAACGTGGTAGCTTAGTCGTAAATCCATTTCTATAAAACTATCTACGCGC
>NZ_LWFH01000069.1:0-516 GCF_001635725.1 Oleiphilus sp. HI0066 | reverse complement strand
AACAAATTAACAACACGGTGAATAACTTCACCAATAAGTTCCAGTCTACACAAGCATTGCAAGCGTCTGCCATGGTTGGGCGCTCTGTGTTGGTGCCAGGCGCTGAGGCTCCACTTTCGGCAAGTGGAACGATTAGCGGCATTGCAGACATTCCGNCTGGAACTAGCAATCTTTCTATCTCTATTTTGAATGGTTCAGGTGAGCTCGTGCGGCGTGTTGACCTTGGGCAACAATTTGCCGGTTCAGTGCCGTTTGAATGGGATGGTTTGAATGAGCAGGGTGATCAGATGCCTGCAGACAAATACACAATAAAAGCAGAAATAAAAACAAGCGCGGGCGCTGAGCAGGTCGATACCTTGTTTGCTTCGCAAGTGAATAGTGTATCAATCGCTCAAAGCGGCGAAGTGACACTTAACTTGGCTGGCTTAGGTGGCGTTCCGTTAGAGAACGTGCGCGAAATTAATTAATTAATCAGTAGAGGTTCAATATGACATTCAATGTAGCACTCAGTGGATT
>NZ_LWFH01000068.1:0-465 GCF_001635725.1 Oleiphilus sp. HI0066 | reverse complement strand
ACTTGGAAAGTCGGGCTACAAGCCACAATACAGGCAAATTCATTACCACCAATTCGCGCTAATACATCAACCCGTTGAATGCTGTTACTTAAACGTTCTGCCACGAGCTGCAGCAATCGATCAGACGCTTCGTAACCAAAGCTATTATTCACATGCTTGAAGCGATCAATATCCAAGACAACCAAAGCGAAAGGTAAATCATCGGTTTGATAGCGCACTAAAGCGCGATGTAATTGATTCTGAAATTGCGTTCGATTGGCCAAACGGGTTAGAGAATCATAATTCAGTAAGTAATCGAGTTTCTCATCAACCTCTTTATGATCGCTCATGTTACTGATCAAGCCGGCATAGTATTTAATGCCTCCACGTTCATCTCGAATAACGTTGATCTGAGTCCATTGTGAAAAATAATCCCCGTGACGGCGGCGCTCCAATAACTCACCTTGCCACTGCCCCTTCTCATGC
>NZ_LWFH01000067.1:0-937 GCF_001635725.1 Oleiphilus sp. HI0066 | reverse complement strand
AGGTAAAAGTTCAAAATTGAACTATATTGCAGACATTATTTAGGTACAGATTACTGGGGTATCGCCAAGCGGTAAGGCAACGGGTTTTGATNCCGTCATGCGGAGGTTCGAATCCTCCTACCCCAGCCATTATTCAATACCCATATATAAGCCAAACATTGATCGCCACAAGCAGCTCTGAAACGAGGTAAGCTACCCACATGTCTAAAATGATGGTATTCACCGGCAACGCAAACCGTGATTTAGCACAGAAAGTTGTCGACAATTTACGCCTACCTCTCGGTAACGCTAAAGTCACTAAATTCAGCGACGGCGAAGTAGCTGTTGAGATTAACGAAAACGTTCGCGGTAAAGACGTTTTTATCATCCAACCAACCTGCAACCCAACCAACGACAACCTTATGGAACTCGTGGTCATGACCGACGCATTACGTCGCGCATCTGCAGGCCGTATTACAGCGGTTGTTCCCTACTTCGGCTATGCACGACAAGATCGTCGTGTGCGTTCAATGCGTGTACCGATTACAGCAAAAGTTGTGGCTGACATGATCACTGGCGCAGGCATCGACCGCGTATTGACTGTTGATCTGCACGCTGATCAGATTCAAGGCTTCTTTGATATTCCAGTAGACAACATTTACGCAACACCTATTCTGGTCGACGATATCATGACGCGCTTTAAAGAAGACTTTATCGTTGTCAGCCCAGACGTTGGCGGTGTTGTTCGCGCACGCGCAATGGCTAAGCGCGTTGGCGATGTAGATTTAGCAATTATTGACAAACGTCGCCCTCAAGCGAACGTTTCTCAAGTAATGCACATTATTGGCGATGTAAAAGGCAAAACATGCTTACTCATCGACGACATCGTTGATACGGCAGGCACGCTATGCAAAGCCGCAGAAGCATTGAAAGAGAATGGCGCAAAAGCAGTTTACGC
>NZ_LWFH01000066.1:0-1292 GCF_001635725.1 Oleiphilus sp. HI0066 | reverse complement strand
TGCATCAATGCCTTCTTTTCAGTTCGATCCTCAATGATAAGGAGCGTACCGTGTAACATACTTTTGCAAGTTATAAACAATTCTAAGTCATTCAGCGGACTACTGCATGGATGCGAAAAATGCCGCCTTTTCCGTGACAAAATTAGTTTTTCAAATTTATCTACGACCTCAGGAATACTTGCCTTTAAAATTTGATAGCTTTCATCCACAAAATTTGAAGGAAGCGCATCTTCAAGACCCAAGAACTCCAATGCTCTCGCATTGATAATTTCGATCTCTTTTTGGTGTGAAATAACAATAATTCCAAACGGCACCGCGCCAACAATGCTTGACAATTGCTGCCTTAACGTAGATGTTTGATTTAAATTAGCATGCATATTTCCCTCGAACCACTAGCAGTGTCGCATCATCATCATCAAGAGCAGACAAATCAAAAAGAGATCTCGTTTGTTGATCAAGTGATGTATTACGTTCCATGTTCAAAATATTGGGTAAACTAATGCCATCGGAATGTATTAGAACCGTAGTTTCAGTTCGTCTTGGAAAGACCTCAACCAGCGAACCATTGGTAACCACCTCACCGTTCAATAAAAAAAGGCTTGGATCAATCGGCTTCCTTTGGATAACCTCAGAGCCAACATAAAGCCCAATATTTCCGCATCTAATCACTTCAAACCGGTCAGGAAATACTTTCATCAACAACGTTTGCGATAAATACTTCCCGTTGTTTTCCCTGAGTGCAAGCTGACATTTTTGTAGCAGAGTATCAAGCGAATCCATGTAATTACTTTCAACAACCGTCTTAAATATTGACGCATAAGACGAAGATTGGGCACCAAATTCTCTAAAGTCTGACAAAGCTACCAGCAGATTTTCTGCATGAAAGGGCTTAATTATGTATTGATCATGATTGAAAAAAGCGTTCACCGCAGGGAAAGATTTTACCGAGACTTCGGTATCATCAAGCACAGGTTTCAAAAAATGTCTAAGCGTAATGGAGGTGCCGGTCAGGTCACTCTTATTAAATATAAACTCCTCGACACTCCGAGCTGCAGCGCCCAAACCCTTACCAATACTTGGCTCACTGTGCGTTGAAAAACCGTCAACCATTGCTGCATCGATATCTGGAATACCAGTCCCTGCATCCTCTATGGTAATTTCAATTCCTTTTCCCGCACATATCGTGCGTATTGATGCTTTTCCCGGTAGGGCATATCGAATAACATTAGTGGCAATTTCCGCAACAGCAATTGATATCATGCCAACTTCGTACCGAGAAAACCCTATTGCTG
>NZ_LWFH01000065.1:0-747 GCF_001635725.1 Oleiphilus sp. HI0066 | reverse complement strand
CGAAGGCAAAGCATGTTCGACTGCTTTGACTGGGTTGATGTCCCAAACTGACGGCTTAGGTGTTCGTGATGACGAAATTTCCTTTGGGAACGAGTATATCAAAGTTGAATTCAGCCAGTCAGTTGATGTTGATTGGATTGCATTTTTAGACTTATTTATCGAAGGACCTAACCTGAATACACCAGAGCTTGCCAAAGTTCGAGTTAACGGTGATGAAAATTCTGTGTTTGGCTTTGAGGGTGATCAAACTCGAAATACAGTTGGTTGGTTCCAAACAAGCGGCGATAACTTTTTCAGCGGTGTAACCATGTTGGAGT
The DNA here is from genome assembly GCF_001635725.1 of Oleiphilus sp. HI0066. Taxonomy (NCBI): domain Bacteria; kingdom Pseudomonadati; phylum Pseudomonadota; class Gammaproteobacteria; order Oceanospirillales; family Oleiphilaceae; genus Oleiphilus; species Oleiphilus sp. HI0066. The sequence goes on along the minus strand of NZ_LWFH01000065.1, from coordinate 430 downwards.
TTTTTGCAGATGCAAATTCAGGCGATGAAATCAGTCCGGGCAATACCGATTTCGCACTAGCAGCGATCAATGTCACTGAAGTTTCTGAGCCAGGTACATTGGCCTTAATGGGGCTAGGTGTGCTGGCCTTAGTTGGTGCTCGTAAGCGTATACGCTCGTAATAGCGAATGATTGAAAAAAACCGGCTTAATGCCGGTTTTTTTGTGCATGTTGTTTTTGATGCTTGTGTATCGATTTGCACAGTACTAGAGTGAGCTAAGCACCATCGCTGGTTGACTATGAGATAAGGAGAGCTCCTTGCGTGTCACGGAAAATAGTTGCTTGGTCATTTTTGGCGCCTCAGGAGACTTAGCCGCACGAAAACTGATTCCCGCCTTACTGCATTTATTTCAAGCTAAATACCTACCAGAAGACCTCTATGTTCTGGGCG
>NZ_LWFH01000064.1:0-764 GCF_001635725.1 Oleiphilus sp. HI0066 | reverse complement strand
TCGTGCTCTTCGTGAAGGGCTTCATCACGACTTGGGGAATATGGGAGACCCAAGGCTATATTCCGTTTGTTACGTCGGCACTAAACGTCTTATTGATGATTATGTCGAAGAGGTATGCGTCGCGCTACAATTTCTTTGCCGACACCCTAAATCTTCGATGCTTCCAGCTCAGCAACTTGATTTTTTCAAAGCAATTCTCCTTAGTTATGGCCGACCGGCTTTGTTGATGAGTGGTGGCGCCTCGTTAGGAGCATTTCACTTAGGTGTAGTTAAAGCGCTTTGGGAACAAGATCTTTTACCTCAGGTTGTCGCAGGATCAAGTGCAGGGTCTATCATTGCTGCCTTATTAGGAACGCATACTGATGAAGAGCTGCCAGAGTTTTTCGACCCTGAGAATTTGAACCTTAAACCCTGGAAATGGGCGGGTATCTTAAATGGTCTTCGTGGTCGCGGGTTTATGGAGCAAAGTAAACTACGCGAGTCGATTCGTTACTATATCGGTGACTATACGATGCAAGAGGCCTTTGAGAGAACTGGCCGCAGTGTCAATATCACCGTGTCCCCTGTGAAGCATCAGCAAAAAGAGAGGCTTTTAAGCGGTTACACATCGCCTAACTTAATGATGTGGAGCGCGGCGCTGGCGTCTTGTGCTGTTCCTAGTATCTTTCCTCCTGTTCAGTTGCAGCAAAAGGATGAGAAGGGAAATCATGCGGCCTATATGCCAAATATGCGTTGGGTGGATGGAAGTGTGGTTTCTGACTTGC
>NZ_LWFH01000063.1:0-563 GCF_001635725.1 Oleiphilus sp. HI0066 | reverse complement strand
CTATCAGAGCATCAACGCAGAGCATTGCAGTTAATCCCGCAGTACCAATAATCATACTTTGAGATGCGCTTAAGCCCTCAGGTAAGGGGACAAGGAGGTTTGCGTCTAAACGTGCTTTTTCAGCCAAGCCGCCGCCCCGAGTTTCACCTACACCCCAGCCGGTTAGTACAACTGAATCTCCAACGTTGTAGGCATCGCTTGATGTTTCGATAATTCTGCCTGCGAAATCGATACCCGGAATCATTGGGAAGTCGCGAATGATTCTTCCTTTGCCAGTAATGGCTAGGCCATCTTTGTAATTGATAGATGAATAATCGACCGCGACAATTGTGTCGCCGTCAGGCAATTGACTTTCGTCTATTTGCGCTACGTGTGCAACGGTTGTTTTGCTTTCTTGATAAAGCATCAATGCAGAGAACATCAAGGCACCTTATTGAATTCGAGTATGGGGATTTAAACCAACGCTAATCGTAACATTATCTTTATTGAGTTACTTGCGGAAGCTAAAGGCAGGGCGAACCTGCCTTTGTGGTTTAGTACTTAAAGTTGCCCACTAGATGAGC
>NZ_LWFH01000062.1:0-1548 GCF_001635725.1 Oleiphilus sp. HI0066 | reverse complement strand
GCTATCTTCGATGACATTGGCGCAATCGTTATTATCGCTCTGTTTTATTCTGCGGATTTGTCAGGTCTTTCTTTGTCTGTGGCGGGATTTGGCTTAGTCGGATTGTTTATCTTGAACCGTTTAAAGGTGAGAGCGCAAGCTGCGTATATCATCATAGGTGTGGTTGTCTGGGCGGTCGTATTGAAGTCAGGCGTGCATGCGACGCTTGCTGGTTTCATCGTCGCTTGGTTTATACCTCTCAATGTGAAGACTGAGCACGGGCATTCCATGCTCAAGCAAATGGAGCATGGCATTCAGCCATGGGTCGCATTTTTCATCCTGCCTGTCTTTGCGTTCGCTAATGCGGGTGTGAACTTGGTAGGTATTGGAGTGGAAGACTTGTTCCATCCCGTTACGATGGGCATCGCACTTGGGCTATTTGTTGGTAAACAAATCGGTATTTTTGGTGTGTGTTGGTTAGCAATCAAGTCAGGTATTACATCGCTTCCTAAGGGAACGACTTGGTTACAACTCTATGGTGTGTGTATTCTTTGCGGCATAGGTTTTACGATGAGTTTGTTTATCGGGTCGCTTGCTTTTGAAGGCATGGATGCAGCATATCAAGAGAGCGTTAAGCTAGGAGTTTTGTTAGGCTCGTTGTTGTCAGCCGTGATGGGATCGATAGTAATTGTGAAGAGTCGTGAACAAGAGGTGCCAGACCTGCGAGCACAACAGAGCTACTCATAGTTAGGACTAAGGCTTTGCTCAGCTTATGCTGGGTAAAGCCTTGATAGTAGTGCTGGGACGGCAGTTTCAGTCCTTAAGATCCGATCTCCTAGATGCACAGACTCAAACTGTTGTTCGTAAAATTTCGAGACCTCATATTTTGTAAATCCTCCCTCTGGACCAATTGCTAAGGTCACTGGCTGTTTCGGATCTAATTGAACAGGGCACGGCGTTTCAGTGTGCGGATGTGCGATGAGTTTGAGGTCATTTCCCGCTAGGTCGCTTAATTCGTCTTCTACAAAAGGTTTGAACAGCTTTCTTGTTTTGAATACGGGCATCACCGTATCTTTGGCTTGCTCTAAGCCGATGAGCGCATTTTCACGCAGTGATTCCTCGTTTAACCAAGGGGTCTGCCAATAACTCTTTTCTACCTTCCAGGCATTGATAAAGGTGAAGTCTTTGACTCCCATCGTGACGGCAGTTTGAATGATGCGACGAAGCATTTTAGGCCGTGGTAGCGCCAATACGAGCTTGATCGGTAATGGTGCTGGGGCTTGCTTTGTACAGCGAAATGTTAGCTTTGCTTGTACTTGATTGAGCTCGGTTAATGTGCCTTTCCCAATCAAACCGTTTTCAATGCCTACGCTCAGCGTATCACCGGTTTTCGCGCGCAAGGTCTTGTGGATATGCTCGAGCTGCCGTCCTTTAATGACGGCAGTCGACTCATCGATAATATTGTTTGGAGAGAGTAAGAGCAGGTTCATTACTAGTTTGTTAGTTGCTCATTTTCTGTTTGTTTTTTCTCAATAAGTTTTGAAAACAGTAAACCGATTTCGAACAAAA
>NZ_LWFH01000061.1:0-992 GCF_001635725.1 Oleiphilus sp. HI0066 | reverse complement strand
CGATATCATTCGATTGTCTGCAAAAATCGGTACCGAAGAATTCGCAAAGAATATGCCGGAGTACTGTGGTGTGATTTCGGACAAACCAACTACCTGTGCGAAGCTTGCTAAAGTAGAGGAAGAAGAAGGTAATTTTGATTTTTCTGTTTTAGATCAAGCGATTGAAGATGCCGTCGTTAAAAAAATTGATCAGGTTATGCATCAGCAGAAAAATGTGGTGGATGTTGATGTAACGACATTACCTAAAGTTGGTGATGTGGTGATTGATATTCGAGGCCCTGAAGAGGCGAATAAATCTCCGCTTACCTTGACCAACAATGAAGTCTTGCATATTCCTTTCTATGAGCTGATGAGTGAAACTGAGCGCTTAGATAAAGCAAAACGCTATTTGTTGTTCTGCGAAAAGGGAACGATGAGTCAGCTTCATGCAAGCCATTTAAAAGGGATGGACTTCGATACAGCGGTTTTTAAACTCGCTTAAACCGCTTTGTTTTTTTGGCTTTGCATACCAAGTTGCCAGCATAGCCAAACATGCATTTGTTTCGCGACCTCAAAGTGAGTGTCTTCAAGCGGGATCATGTGCCCAAACTTTTGCAAACGGTGGAAATGCCGTCCTTGACCGAGATGCCGGCTAATGCGGCGAGCCGTTCTCGCTGAACTATAGCGATCTTTGGCTCCTGCTAAGGTCATAATTGGGCAGTCGATTTTTTCTCTTTCAATCTCTGAACGATTCTTCGTATCTAGATACCAAAACCACAATTCTTTAAGTGCTAAGCCTGATTCAAAACACATTTGTGAATAAGCAGCTTGCGCTTGTTTTTCAGTCATTGTGTTGAACAAATATTCGCGGGCAGATTTAAAACTAGGCTTTACCCCCTTTTGCCAGAACAAAGGCGTAGCACAAACATCTTTCAGGGCGCGAGTGGTTGGAAATGCATTACCTAGCCCTGCAGCCGCTTCTGGAGCAAGAAGAATAAGTGCATCAGGCTCAG
>NZ_LWFH01000060.1:0-743 GCF_001635725.1 Oleiphilus sp. HI0066 | reverse complement strand
TAGACAGAAACGAATTGCAGCTCAAGGAAGTAAGAGCGATCTTTACAATGAAAAAGCGTCTATGGTCGGACGGGCAACGCGTACAAGTCTACGTACTGAGCCAAGATCAGAAAACACATAAAGCATTNTGCAAGCAAGTATTGGGAGTCTTCCCAAGGCAGCTTGACGCCATCTGGCAGCGTCTCGTTTATTCCGGCACTGGGCAAGCGCCTGTTGCTTTATCCTCAAAAGAAGAAATGATCCAAACCATTGCAAATACTCCTGGTGCGATCGGTTACATCCAGCAAGACTACGACCATGAAAATATTAAAGCCATTCGCGTACATTAGCAGCTTGTTTGCGTTGGCAAACATTGCACAAGCCGAGCAATGGTTTAGCCAAAACCAAGTTGAAGGCTTTTTAAGTCAAAGCCTCATCTATTCGAGCGACCACAACTTTTTAGCGCAATCTGATGACCAAGCTTCTGTCGATATGTGGGAAGCCGGCGCTCTATTCTCAACAAAAGTATATAAAGACCTACGTTTTTCTGGGCAATTGCTCGGACGGAAAGTCAGTGAGACAAGCGGCAACGACTTACGCGTTGATTATGCATTTTTGAGTCATCCGCTCTATCGCAGTGAAGATAGCCAACTAACAGCCCGCTTAGGACGAATTCGTTCCTCTTTCGGCTTTTACAATGAAACGCGCGATATTCCTCATACCCGCACAGGTGTGATCATGCCGCAATCGGTGTACTACGATCA
>NZ_LWFH01000059.1:0-637 GCF_001635725.1 Oleiphilus sp. HI0066 | reverse complement strand
TTAATAAAATCAATTCCAAACTAAAAGCGCGTGACGCCGAAGAAGCACAAAAAAACGTCAGCTTCCTAAAGCAACAAATTGAAGAAACTCCACTCGCAAGCATGCAGAGTGTTTTCTACGACCTCATTGAAGACCAAACCAAAGTGCTCATGCTTGCCAAAGGCTCTACCGAATACGTTTTTAAAACCGTCAGCGAGTCGCGTGTATCGGAAGAAAAGTCCAAACCAAAACGCGCTTTGATATGTATCTTCGGTGCGATGCTTGGTGGCCTGCTCGGCTGTATTATTGCCCTAATACGGGGCTTAAAGAATCAAGATTGAAAGATGGAATTGGATAAAATGAAAAAAATATTGGTTACAGGGGCGGGCGGTTACATAGGTAGCGTGTTAGTGCCAAAGTTGTTGGAAAAAGGCTATGCAGTTGTTGCTCTAGATAGGTATTTCTTCGGTCAGGATAAGCTTACTCCCCATGCAAACCTTCAGATTGTGGTCGAGGATTCTCGCAAGATTCCAGAAAGTCTTTTTGAGGGTGTCTATGGTGTGATTGATCTGGTCGCAATAAGCAATGATCCGAGTGGCGAATTGTTTCAAGACGTGACTTGGGAAATAAATCATCAAAGTCGTGTGCGAACTGCCAA
>NZ_LWFH01000058.1:0-1401 GCF_001635725.1 Oleiphilus sp. HI0066 | reverse complement strand
AAGCCTGTATTTGCAGCGATTCAAGAAAGCGCTATGACAGGTGCAATGCCGAGTATGACAGATGCGGGTTCTCAAGGTGTTCAGATTAAAGGTATTGTCGAGAGTGATGCAGCGTTGGATATGCGTTATCAGCCGGATCACCCTTTGGCGGATGAGCAGGGCTACGTCATATATCCCAATGTGAATGTTGTAGAGGAAATGGCTGACATGATGTCCGCCTCGCGCAGTTTTCAAACAAATGTCGATGTCATGGAGGCAGCCAAAACCATGATGCAACGAATTTTAACTTTAGGCCAATAGGCGAGATAGACGATGACAAGTATTAATACCTCCGGTGTTGCTGATCCTCTAGCGCAGTATCGCTTAGAAAATAACGGCGAAGCGGCAAAGAAAGGTGACTTGGGTAAAAACGAGTTTTTGGATCTGATGATCGCTCAGCTCGAGAATCAAAACCCTCTTGAGCCTCAAGATAACGGTGCCTTTATCTCGCAGCTAGCTGAATTTAGTGCGCTAGAAGAAATGCAACAAATTAACAACACGGTGAATAACTTCACCAATAAGTTCCAGTCTACACAAGCATTGCAAGCGTCTGCCATGGTTGGGCGCTCTGTGTTGGTGCCAGGCGCTGAGGCTCCACTTTCGGCAAGTGGAACGATTAGCGGCATTGCAGACATTCCGTCTGGAACTAGCAATCTTTCTATCTCTATTTTGAATGGTTCAGGTGAGCTCGTGCGGCGTGTTGACCTTGGGCAACAATTTGCCGGTTCAGTGCCGTTTGAATGGGATGGTTTGAATGAGCAGGGTGATCAGATGCCTGCAGACAAATACACAATAAAAGCAGAAATAAAAACAAGCGCGGGCGCTGAGCAGGTCGATACCTTGTTTGCTTCGCAAGTGAATAGTGTATCAATCGCTCAAAGCGGCGAAGTGACACTTAACTTGGCTGGCTTAGGTGGCGTTCCGTTAGAGAACGTGCGCGAAATTAATTAATTAATCAGTAGAGGTTCAATATGACATTCAATGTAGCACTCAGTGGATTAAAAGTATCCGCAACAGACCTCGAGGTCACTGGTAATAATATTGCGAATGCAAGTACGGTTGGTTTCAAGCGTTCACGTGCTGAATTTGGTGATGCCTATTCAAATAGCTTTTTTGGCGGTGGGGTAACCGACGTTGGTGATGGTGTGCAGGTGCAGGCTATTCGTCAGATCCACAGCCAAGGTAATGTTGAGTTCACTGATAACGGCCTTGATATGGCGATTACCGGTAACGGTTACTTCATCGTCAATGATAACGATGAAGTGAAATATACGCGTGCAGGGCAATTTGGTGTGAACCGAGAAGGCTTCCTTGTTAATAATACTGGAATGCAAGTTCAAGGTTTTCAGGCTGATGACGAAG
>NZ_LWFH01000057.1:0-857 GCF_001635725.1 Oleiphilus sp. HI0066 | reverse complement strand
GTGACCTTGCAGCAAATTTTTATCGGTACCTTAATGGGCTTAATGTTTGTGTTTTTGATGCAGCTGTTTGTTGCTGCAGGTCAGATGATCGCCATGCAGATGGGCCTAGGTTTTGCGTCGATGATCGATCCGAGTAATGGGGTAAATGTCCCAATCCTATCTCAGATATTTTTAGTTTGCGTGACGCTTATCTTTCTTTCGATGAATGGCCACCTCGTTATGATCGAAGTGGCAGTTCAAAGTTTTCAGGCGTGGCCTATTTCAGACCAAATTATCGGCCCAAATAGCGTGTCGCGAGAGGATCTCTGGGGATTCCTGATGCGCATAAATTGGTTGTTTGCATCTGCGCTAGTGATTGCGTTGCCTGCCATTACGGCGGTGCTGATCATAAATTTGTCGTTCGGCATCATGACGCGTGCCGCGCCGCAGATGAACGTTTTTTCTTTGGGTTTTCCAATCGGTATGTTGTTCGGTTTATTTATTGTCTGGGTGAGCATTTCAGGCTTATTGCCCCAGTTTGATAATTTCAGTACCGACACCTTCTTATTTTTGCGTGATATGCAGGGCTTTTAGATGGCAGAAGAAGGTAACGATAGCAGTCAGGAAAAAACCGAAGAACCCACCCCCAGGCGAATAGAAAAAGCCAAGGAGGAGGGGCAGGTTGCGCGCTCAAAAGAACTGAACACGGCCTTGCTTTTGATTGTAGGTACGGGCGGGCTTCTGATCTTTGGCGCGCAAATTGGCGAAACGATGGTTGAGATCATGAAGCATAGCTTTGTGTTGCCACGCGAAGTTGTTTTTGATTCTCACCAAATGGGCCTTTATTTGCTGGACGCTGCGGGCGAAGCCATGCTCGT
>NZ_LWFH01000056.1:0-795 GCF_001635725.1 Oleiphilus sp. HI0066 | reverse complement strand
GGCTTTGGGCGCAGCGATACGCGAGAGAAATTACGTCAATTCTTTGAGGTTGATCGTTATTACGTCGTTATCGCAGCACTCGACAGTCTCGCTAAACAAGGAAAAATTGACTCAAGTGTAAGTCTTGAGGCCATGCGAAAATATAAAATTGATCGCAGTAGTATTGCGCCAATGTTGCGGTAATAGGAGGAACGTATGAATAGTATAGAAATTTACGTTCCTGACGTAGGTACCGAAGACGCGGTTGAAGTTATTGAGCTATTAGTGAATGTAGGGGATTCGATCGCGATTGATGATCCGATTATCGTGCTTGAATCAGATAAGGCGAGCATCGAAGTACCGGCAACGAGTGCTGGTGTTATTGATGCCATTAAGGTGAAAGTCGGTGACCAAGTAAAACAAGGCGATACTCTAATATCTGTATCTGCAGAGAGTTCTGATGAACCAGAAAGCGGCGAACAGAAAGAGGATGTTAAAGAAAAGCCTATTGCTGAAATTCAGGAAGCTGCGCCAGAGCAAAATGTGCCGAAAGCAGTTTCAGAATCGACAACTACTGAAGTCATTGTACCTGACCTTGGCGGAGCCGATGAGGTAGAGGTCATTGAGCTTTGCGCTGGTGTAGGGACAAACCTTAATGCTGATGATGCCATCATTGTGCTTGAATCTGATAAGGCCTCGATGGATATACCTTGTCCCGTAGCGGGAGAGATTCTAGATTTTAAAGTTTCTCTTAGTGACAAAGTCAAAGAAGGCGAGGTTATCGCTTTGATCAAAACGCAAGCTACTAGCGAACCA
>NZ_LWFH01000055.1:0-1103 GCF_001635725.1 Oleiphilus sp. HI0066 | reverse complement strand
AGCTCGTATTAGCGACGGGCGCAAGTCCATTCAAACTGAAGTTTGTTAAACCTGAGAGTGACCGCATTTTCTCGATCAATGATCTTGATGATTACCGCGCATTCCGNACAGCTAGCCAAGGCAAAAAGCATGTCGCAATTGTCGGAACAGGTTTGATCGGTTGTGAATACGCGAACGATCTTTTGAATGGCGAATATGAAGTGTCATTGATCGGCTTAAGCCAACATGTTTTAGATACCATGCTGCCGCCAGAAGCATCAGAATGTGTTACAAAAAGCTTGAGTGATGCCGGCGCGAACTTCTACTTTGAGCGAAGCGTTGTTGATATCCAAGAAACTGTTGATGGCGTAATAGTGGAGCTCGACAACGGTGAAAAAATCTCAGCCGATATAGCGATTAGTGCGATTGGTTTAGCACCAAATACTAAGCTGGCTTCTGAGAGCGGCATCGAGACTAATAAAGGCATTACGTGCGATCGTAGTTTGGAAACGTCCGCTAAGAACGTCTACACACTGGGCGATTGTGCAGAAGTCGATGGCATGGTTATGCTCTATGTTTTGCCGATGATGGCATGTGCTCGAGCGCTTGCCAGCACACTCAATGACGAACCGAAGCTTGTGAGTTATGGTGTAATGCCGGTGGCAGTTAAAACACCTGCCTGCCCTGTCGTTGTTCTTCCTGCATCAAATGAAAATGGCACTTGGGATATCGAATCAGACGGGTTCAATACCACAGCGTTGTTTAAGTCGGATCAAGGCGAGCTTCTTGGCTTCGCATTAACCGGCGATGCGACGAAACAAAAGCAGGTTTTAGCAAAGCAAGTTCAAGCTATCCACCCAGAATAATAGTAAGAAGTACATATCTATGAGCGACGTTCTTCAACAGTTGATTGATGTCTTAAAACTGGAACAAATCGACGATTCTCATTTTCAAGGCGCAAGCGAAGATCTAGGTTTTCCTAATGTCTTTGGCGGCCAAGTTTGCGGCCAAGCGATGATGGCAGCCTATCAATCTGTTGAAGATCGCATCGCACATTCTATGCATGGATACTTTCTGCGCGCAGGAGATCCAAACTTACCTATTCAATACGAAGTGCAATCTCT
>NZ_LWFH01000054.1:0-1112 GCF_001635725.1 Oleiphilus sp. HI0066 | reverse complement strand
CATCTGTTCCTTTCACATGGGAAACCTTAACGATTATCTTCCCTTACGCCCTAGTACTAGCTACGATCGGTTTGATTGAATCTTTGTTAACCTTAAGTCTGATCGACGAAATCACTCAAACGCATGGCAAAGGAAATCAAGAATGTGTCGGCCAAGGTGTCGCCAATACCGTAACGGGCTTCTTCGGCGGTATGGGCGGTTGCGCGATGATCGGTCAAAGTATGATTAACGTTAACTCGGGTGGCCGCGGTCGCTTGTCGGGAATCTCTGCTGCACTATTTTTACTATGCTTTATTTTGTTTACATCAAGCCTAATTGAACAGATTCCAGTAGCAGCATTGGTTGGCGTCATGTTCATTGTTGTAATTGGCACCTTCGAATGGTCAAGCTTCCGTATTATCCGTAAAGTTCCGCGTGCCGATGCTTTTGTATTAATCCTTGTATCAAGCGTCACCGTGGTTACCGATTTAGCCGTAGCGGTTGTAGTAGGTGTGATCGTGTCAGCACTCGTATTTGCATGGCAACATGCTAAGCATGTTAGTGTCAACAAATCTGAAACTAAAGAAGGCAGCAGTCTATACGAAGTAGATGGCCCCTTATTCTTTGGTTCAACTTCAAACTTCCTTGAGCAGTTTGATGTGGCAAGTGATAAAGATGATATCATTGTCGACTTTGCCCGTTCTCGTGTAGCCGATCATAGTGGACTTGAAGCAATTGACACGCTCGCTGAGCGTTATCTAAATGCCGGAAAGACCCTTCACATCCGCCACCTGAGTCCAGAGTGTCGATTGCTCTTAGAAAAAGCTGGCAATCTTGTTGAAGTCAACGTTATTGAAGATCCTAACTATCACGTTGCATCCGACAAATTAGACTAAGTTTTCGCGTAGAGACTCACACCGCTACGCACTATATTTGCGCGCAAGGCATATGCTTTGCGCACGCTCTGAATTCCCCCTCACTGAATCCTCCGTGCCTTCCCTCCCTGCTAATACTTCATAACGCAGTAAAATTCGACAAACTTTAAGAACAAATCTAGTATTTAACCTCAATGCACACCGCTGCCATTATCGGTACGGTTAATGCTTAATTTCTTGCAGCGTCATAATTTTGTA
>NZ_LWFH01000053.1:0-668 GCF_001635725.1 Oleiphilus sp. HI0066 | reverse complement strand
GTAAGAAATGTTAGCAACATCACGTCGTTGAGCCGGGATCTCTAACAGGGCAATCTGCTCAGGTAGCTTATCGTTGTCTTCGTAAGACGATAAAAAATGAACCAGATCCGCCGCAGGCAACAATGACATGGTTTGACCTGATTCGTTTTCAACCGCGATCCAGTTTGGTTTTTGACGAAGTAGTTCTTGAGCGTCTTCAAGTTCAATGGATTTTTGTGCGCGGGAAAGCTTTCTATCCATGATTGCGACGACACTTGCGCTGCGCAATGCTTGAACGGCTGGGCTGTTCGAATAATCGAGCCCTTGCGCTTCGAGCAAGCTGATAAATATTGATCTCTGCTTGAACACTGTGCTCGCAAACATACTTGAGATCACGATTGCTAACATGCCGGGAAGAATAATATTTGGATTTTGGGTGAGCTCTAGAATAGCCATTAATGCGGCAAGAGGTGCTTGTAGGGCTGAGCCCATCATTGCGCCCATTCCAAGCATGGCATAAAAACCTGTTGAGGATGCGAAGGGCATAATCCATTGCGCAATAATACCAAGCGCACCGCCTACTGTTGCCCCGATAAATAGCGTTGGACCAATCATGCCATTGGGCATTCCAAGCCCAAGACTTACGGCGGTTACGATTAACTTGGCAATAGCGATTCCGCATAAAATGC
>NZ_LWFH01000052.1:0-1829 GCF_001635725.1 Oleiphilus sp. HI0066 | reverse complement strand
CTGAATTTATGATCTAGATCTGATCACGACTCACGTACTCAAGCACGTCAGAATAGAAATTCTCATGCTCGAGGCCTGCATCCTCTAAAGCATCCATTGCTGAGTAAACCATGCGAGGCGACCCCGCAACAAAGACCTTAAAGCCAGACAAGTCACCATGCCCTTCTAACACTGCATCAGCTAGCAAGGAGTGGTGCTGAGTGCTCTGGCTCTGCTCTTGGTCATCATCAGCAACAATAGTTTGAATATGCACATTCTCGTACCGATCTTCTAGATCTTTAACATAGTCGAGCGCATACAAATCACTTTCTTTGCGAGCGGTCCAATACAAACTGAGCTCTTTATCAAATCCGTTGCCAAGCAAGTATTCAATTAAACTCTTCATCTGTGCGAAACCTGTGCCCGCAGCAAGTAGCAAAACTGGTTCGCTTGGTACCGAACTTAAGCAAGCCTTTCCAAACGGCAGCTTCACTTGCACGCTCGCACTCGTTTGTAAAAATTGAACTACTTCAAGCGCTTTTTCCAAATGAGGATCAGCCTGAATATGCAACTCAATCTCTCGTTGATTCGGCGCACTCGCAATAGAAAAGTATGTTTCGTCTTCACGCTCAGGCAACAACAAGGCTAAATACTGGCCTGCGTAAAATTCTTTCAACTTTCCGGCTGGTTGCTCTAGTACAACTTTATAAACATGCGCCTGCATCTCAGACACCTGTTTAATCTGGCAACTAAATGTATTCATCGGTAATTCACCAGGGCCTAACACCCCGTCCATATAAATTGTCACATCAGTGTGAGGCTTAACATGACATACATAAATTTCGTTCGTATCGTTTGGCGAAACAAGCTCGCCGGTGCGCGTTTCAATACGACCTTGGATTAACTCAGCTCTGCAAATATGGCAAACGCCGTTTCGACAGCTGACTGGAAAACGAATATCAACTCGCTGCCCAGCTTCTATGAGCGTTTCGGATTCAGAGCACTCGAATTGCAGACCGTTCGGCTCAAGCGTAATGGAGTAACTCACTTACCAAACACGCTAAGTCTTTGGCAAGACACCAAGTTCATCCCACATTGAGTCCACACGCGCTTTTACATCCGCATCCATTTCAATTGAACGTCCCCACTCACGATCAGTTTCACCTGGCCATTTATTGGTGGCATCCATACCCATCTTCGACCCCAAACCAGAAATCGGCGAAGCGAAGTCGAGGTAATCTATTGGCGTGTTCTCGACCAAAGTAGTATCGCGTGCTGGATCCATTCTAGTCGTAATTGCCCAGATAACATCTTCCCAATTACGCGCATCTACATCGTCATCAGTCACAATGACAAACTTGGTATACATAAATTGACGCAAGAAAGACCAAACTCCCATCATGACCCGCTTCGCGTGCCCGGGATATTGTTTCTTGATCGTCACTACGGCTAATCGATACGAGCAGCCTTCTGGCGGCAAATAGAAATCAACGATCTCAGGAAACTGCTTTTGCAATATCGGTATAAAGACTTCATTCAATGCAAGCCCAAGTACAGCTGGTTCATCAGGTGGACGTCCCGTGTAAGTACTGTGGTAAATCGGATCTTTACGATGCGTAATACGCTCCACGGTAAATACTGGGAACTCATCTACTTCATTGTAATAACCTGTGTGGTCACCAAATGGACCTTCTGGAGCCGTGTCGTTGGGGTAAATAAAGCCCTCTAAAACAAACTCAGCACTCGCGGGCACAGTCAGCTCAGAATGCTTTGTCTTTACAGTTTCTGTTTTACCGCCACGCAGTAAGCCTGCAAACGCATATTCAGACAACGAGTCTGGCACCGGCGTT
>NZ_LWFH01000051.1:0-664 GCF_001635725.1 Oleiphilus sp. HI0066 | reverse complement strand
CGTTATGGCAGCGATCAACACACGTGTGGTGCGTCGTAGCCACGCTTTGGCGGGTTTTCCTTATGGAAAAGATTTCACCTATGATGAAGCGATGCTGACTGGCGATGGCTTCTCTGGCCGTTTGAAAGCGATTACTGGTTTGGTTGGTCTCGGTGCAATGCTTGGCGGTAAGCCCGGTGGATTCTACAAAAAGATTACTGCTAAGTTTTTACCAGCACCGGGTGAGGGGCCATCTAAGGCAGAGCGCGAAGCTGGCTTCTGGAAGTATCTTGTGATCGCTAAAATGCGCGATGGCTCGATCGTGAAAGGATTTGTTAGTGGTGATCGTGATCCTGGTTACGGGTCTACCTCTAAAATGCTTGGTGAAGCGGCAGCGTGCTTAGCGCTTGATAAAGACAAGACAGCTAAAGTGGCAGGAATGCATACGCCATCAACTGCGATGGGGGATGTGTTGATTGAGAGATTAATCTCGAAAGCTGGACTTCAATTCGAAATCCATTCTTAGCTACTGCGATTGCTTAGGCTGTGTTGAAAGCTTGTTCGAAATACTCATTTACTTATATGTAAACTCCGTGTTCTCACAAACTTTCGCCCTGCCTAAGCTGCTCTCCTAACGCTAAGAAGCTGCGAGCTTTCGTTCATTTTCGTCGCGTCTTATCGTCGC
>NZ_LWFH01000050.1:0-758 GCF_001635725.1 Oleiphilus sp. HI0066 | reverse complement strand
TTAAGCGTGTTCACACCCTCAGCGACCTCACCCAAGCTTTCGATTGCTTGCTCGAGGTTTTTCCCTTCGCCAAAGGCAAAGCCCACTCGGTAATTTCGGCTCAATGGAGAACAACACGTTGCGATCAAGTCACCCACGCCAGATAAACCTAGAAAAGTCATCGGATTCGCGCCCTGATGCTCAGCAAAACGTCCCATCTCAGCAATGGAACGTGTTAGCAGCATAGCAATCGTGTTCTCACCTAATTTCTTAGCCGCAGCAATGCCAGCAATAATCGCGTAGATATTTTTGAGAGCACCGCCAAGCTCTACCCCGTACACATCGGCACTCGCATACACTCGAAAGTATTCGCAGCTAAGCGCTTCTTGCACAATACGGCGCAAATCAGAATCTTCACTCGCAATTACAGTAGCGGTAATTTCATGTTTCGCAATTTCTTTTGCGAGATTAGGCCCACCCATGACACCAACACGATTGTTTGGCAATTCAGAGCGAAGAATATCGCTCATCAGATTTAGTTTGCCAGGTTCAATGCCTTTAGTCGTACTAACAACCATCTGTCCTTCAGAAATGAAGCCTGAAACTTGCTCCACAACCATACGAAATGACTTACTAGGGATCGCAAAAAAGATAACATTCGCGCCATCGACCGCAGTCTTAAGATTGCCACTGACGGATAAGTTTTCGTGAAGTACTAAATCTGGCAAGTATCGTTGGTTGATACCCGTTTGTTGAATCTCTTGAACGGCGTCTTCATT
>NZ_LWFH01000049.1:0-937 GCF_001635725.1 Oleiphilus sp. HI0066 | reverse complement strand
CGTTTACGTTAAAGTACTTCCTAAGAAGCTTGATGAAGAAGTTGCAAAAGACATGGTTGAAGGTTTCGGCGGTGTATTGACGCAATTGACCCAAGAGCAAGCGGATTACATCAACGTTCCTGTTGACGGCCCATACAAGCCGGAGTCTTACAAGTATTAAGTCTGACGTTTTACGTTAGATTAAAATAGAAAATTGGGGTCTGGGTATTTTTACTCTGCCCCCATTTAACTCCATTTGAGAAACATTATGGAAACCCAAAAACAATTTAAGCGCCGATTTAGCTTTGAATTCTTTCCGCCAAAAACGGAAGAAGGTAAAGCAAAGCTGCAGGTCGTTCGTGACGAACTAGCGCGCCGTAAACCTGATTTCTTTTCAGTGACATACGGTGCAGGCGGTTCAACACAAGAGCGTACCATCGATGCGGTGCTTAACTTCCAAGATCAAGGCATTTCAACTGCGCCTCACCTCTCTTGTGTAGGTTCGAGCACACAAGAAATTGCGAGCTTGCTTGATTTATACAAAGAGCGTGGCGTTAATCGAATTGTTGCCCTTCGTGGCGATCTGCCATCAGGTATGGGCGGTTCTGCAGGCGAATTGAAATACGCAAACGAACTTGTTGAATTTATTCGTGAACACAGTGGAAATCACTTTAACATCGAAGTTGCTGCTTACCCTGAGTTCCATCCTCAAGCTCCAAGTGCAGAAGAAGACTTAATCAACTTTAAGCGTAAGGTTGATGCCGGTGCGAATAGTGCGATTACACAATACTTTTATAACGTCGATTCGTACTTCTACTTTATCGATCGTGTTGAAGCGATGGGCGTCAATATTCCAGTCGTCCCTGGCATTATGCCTATCACGAACTACACGAACTTGGTTCGTTTTAGTGATATGTGTGGCGCAGAGATTCCTCGTTGGATCCGCAAGCAACTTGAA
>NZ_LWFH01000048.1:0-869 GCF_001635725.1 Oleiphilus sp. HI0066 | reverse complement strand
TACCCGTAGCAGGCCCTGTTCCTCCGCCGAGCATGGTTGTCGTACCAGACATTAATGCTTCTTCGACTTGTTGAGGACAAATGAAGTGAATGTGTGCATCAACAGCGCCAGCAGTTAGAATCTGCCCTTCGCCAGCAATAACTTCTGTCCCTGGGCCGACATTAATTGTGATACCTTCTTGTGTATCAGGATTGCCAGCTTTACCAATTGCCCAAATACGACCATTTTTTATCGCCACATCAGCTTTAACTATACCCCAATGATCAAGAACGAGCGCGTTAGTAATAACGGTATTGGCGACTTCATCAGATATAGCCTGACTTTGCCCCATACCATCACGAATGACCTTGCCGCCGCCAAACTTAACTTCATCGCCATATACCGTGTAATCTTTCTCAACTTCAATAATAATTTCGGTATCGCCTAGGCGGACTCGGTCACCAGTCGTGGGGCCAAACATATTGGCATAGGCTTCTCTTGAAATTTTACTCATTATAAATCTCCCTATACCTTACCCATCACATCACCACGGAAGCCATATATCTCTTTTTTACCGGCAAATTCCACTAGGTTAACAGTACGCGACTGACCTGGTTCAAATCTAACTGCAGTACCAGCTGGTATATCTAAGCGCTTCCCTTTAGCTTCGTTACGATCGAATTCAAGCGCCAAATTTGTCTCTGCAAAATGATAGTGAGAGCCAACTTGAATAGGTCTATCACCCGTATTGGCCACCTTAATCGCAGTAACGGGTCGACCAGCATTAAGCTCGATCTCGCCTTCTTTAATAAAATACTCACCAAGCTTCATGTTCGCTCCTAAACAATCGGGTTATGGACAGTAACAAGTTTCGTTCCATCAGGAAAAGT
>NZ_LWFH01000047.1:0-996 GCF_001635725.1 Oleiphilus sp. HI0066 | reverse complement strand
GCATGTGGTGATGTTGGTTTTGGTCGAATGATGGAACCAAGCGATATTGTTGCGGCAATTTCTCAGGAATCAACACCGCGAGAATGTAAGTACAGAGTCGTTATTACGGCAGGGCCAACGCGAGAAGCGATTGATCCTGTTCGATATATTTCAAACCATAGCTCAGGCAAGATGGGCTATGCCTTGGCAGAAGCCTTCCATGCAGTGGGTGCAGATGTTTGCTTAATTTCCGGTCCTGTTAACTTATCATGTAGCAGTGGTATTGAACGTATTGATGTGACGTCTGCGGAACAGATGTATGAGCAAGCAATGCGACAAGCACGAACTGGATTAGATGTATTTATTGGTTCTGCTGCGGTTGCCGATTACAGGCCAATTGATGTTTCTGAACAGAAGATGAAGAAGACTGGTTTCGGCGATAATATTCAAATAGAGCTTACTCAGAATCCTGACATAATTGCTAACGTCTCTGCTATGCGAGAAAGTAGTCAGTCTCTAATTGTTGGTTTTGCTGCTGAAACAAACGATGTTATTCAGTACGCTAAATCTAAGCTTAAGCGGAAGAGCTTAGATGTCGTTATTGCGAATGATGTTTCGAATCAAGAAATTGGATTTAATAGTGACAACAATGAGGTAACTTTGGTTACTGTAGATGGTGAAGAATTATTGCCTTTGACATCTAAAGCTTCCTTGGCTCAAGAATTAGTGACTCGACTATCTGAAAAATTAAATCAAAAAAGAAAAAGTAAATGAAAACGCCATTACAAATAAAAATCTTGGATGACAAAATTGGGAATACTATTCCCTTACCTAGTTACGCAACTCAGGGTTCTGCGGGTGTTGATTTGAGAGCTTGCCTAGACGAATCGATTAACTTAGAACCTGGCCAAACTACCCTGATACCTACTGGATTGGCGATTTATATCGAAGACCCTCAGCTGGCGGCAACGATATTACCTAGATCTGGCCTTGGTCATAAGCATGGGATTGTTTTGG
>NZ_LWFH01000046.1:0-1203 GCF_001635725.1 Oleiphilus sp. HI0066 | reverse complement strand
GCAATGGGTGTAGCTGCTTCCGGTGCATCTCAGGCTCTTAAATTATTCACTGAAGATCGCATGCTTTCATACTTGCCACTTGCGCACGTGTTTGAGCGTTATGTTGTTGAGCAGTCGTCGTTCTACATTGGTTTCGAACTTTATTTTGCAGAAGCGTTAGACACCTTCTTGCAAGACCTTCAGCGAGCACGTCCGACAGTATTCGTTTCAGTGCCGCGTTTATGGTCTAAGNTCCAGCTAGGTATTTTCAAGAAAATGCCTCCTAAGAAACTTAATCGTCTATTAAAAGTGCCAATTCTGTCAGGCATTGTGAAGAAGAAAGTATTGACTGGACTAGGCTTGGAGCATTGTCGGTTTGCTGGTAGTGGTTCTGCTCCGTTGTCTGAAGAAATTATCAAGTGGTACCGCGGTCTTGGCCTTGAGCTGCTTGAAGGCTATGGCATGTCAGAGAATTTTGCTTACTCGCATATTTCACTACCTGGCCGTTCGCGTGTTGGTTATGTTGGTGAGCCCTTACCCGGTGTTCAGCAGCGTATTTCTGAGATTGGTGAAATCGAAGTGAACAGCCCTGCAAATATGATGGGTTATTACAAAAACGATGAGAAAACCAAAGAAAGCTTCACCGAAGATGGTTTCTTGCTAACTGGTGACAAAGGTGAGATCGATGACATGGGTCGCCTTAAAATTACTGGTCGTATCAAAGAGATCTTTAAGACGAGTAAGGGTAAGTACGTTGCTCCGGCGCCAATTGAAAATAAAATCATCAGTCACGATGAAATTGAAATGGTATGTGTTGCTGGTGCTGAGTGTCCGCAGCCTCACGCATTGATTCATCTTTCTGAAGAGGCATTGCCAAAACGCGATGAGCCAGATTTTCGTGCAAACTTAGAGAAGAGTTTGACTGAGCTAATGGCATCGGTGAATGCAACGGTTGATCCGCATGAAGCTTTGCAGTTCATGGTTGTTGTAAAAGATTTTTGGGCGATTGAGAATGGCTTCTTAACGCCAACAATGAAGATCAAGCGTGATGTTGTTGAAGGACAGTACAAAGATCAAATTGATGGTTGGTATGCTGGTAGAGCTAAAGTAGTTTGGGAATAAGTTCCCAGCGATAAAAAAAGCGACCCTTGGGTCGCTTTTTTTATGTCTCAACATTTCAGATAAGTACTACGTTCGATTGATTGAGCGGCTAAGTAAAATCAC
>NZ_LWFH01000045.1:0-1378 GCF_001635725.1 Oleiphilus sp. HI0066 | reverse complement strand
CGACTTTGGTCTTATTTTTCTTCGGTTTTTTCGCCTTAATTGGTTTTAAAGTCTGCGGAGATGCTGGCAATGCATTTTGAGCTTCGAAGCCTTTTATGTCTTCTCTTGGAATATGCTGCTGAATCAAACGCTCTATTCCGACGAGTTCTTTATATTCTTCTGCCGTGACTAACGAGACAGCTTTCCCTGCCATGCCAGCGCGCCCGGTGCGACCAATACGATGCACGTAATCCTCAGCTACATGCGGTAAATCAAAGTTCACGACTTGAGGTAACTGATCAATATCAATTCCTCGCGCGGCAATATCGGTAGCAATAAGCGCTTGTAAATCACCGCTTTTA
Source organism: Oleiphilus sp. HI0066 (assembly GCF_001635725.1). Classification (NCBI taxonomy): domain Bacteria; kingdom Pseudomonadati; phylum Pseudomonadota; class Gammaproteobacteria; order Oceanospirillales; family Oleiphilaceae; genus Oleiphilus; species Oleiphilus sp. HI0066. The sequence continues at coordinate 1,037 of NZ_LWFH01000045.1, read as the reverse complement.
AAGTCTGATAGCGCCCTTGTTCTAGCTCCTTGACTCTTATTACCATGAATCGCGGCTGCTTTAATTCCAGACTTAATCAGTTTTTGGCTTAGCTTGTTCGCGCCGTGCTTTGTCCGACAAAAGACGAGCACTTGATACCATTGATGGCGTTTAATTAAGGTAATTAAGGCTTGTGACTTGTTAGCTTTATCAATTGGAATAACTAATTGATCGACAGTTTTCGCGGCAGAATTTTTTGGCGATACAGAGATCTCAACGGGATCATGAATCAAGCCTTTCGCTAAATTACGAATGTCATCGGAAAATGTCGCTGAGAACAGCAGATTTTGTCTGCGCTTGGGCAATAGCGCGATAACGCGGCGAATATCATTAATGAAGCCCATATCCAGCATTCTGTCGGCTTCGTCTAGAACAAATACGTCAATCTGATCGAGCTTTACGGCATTCTTTTCACATAAATCAAGTAAGCGTCCAGGCGTTGCAACTAATACATCAATACCCTTTCTTAACTTCAACATCTGAGGGTTAATCTTCACCCCTCCAAACACAACTGCAGAGCGCGTATCAGAGAATTGACTGTAATCTTCTAAACTCTGGTGCACCTGAGCTGCAAGCTCTCGCGTTGGTGTAAGAATGAGTACTCGGACCTGATTGGCCTTTACACGAGCTTTTCCTTCAAGGTACTGAATAATAGGAAGTGTAAAGCTAGCAGTTTTGCCTGTACCCGTTTGCGCGGCAGCCATCACATCTTGCCCTGTTAATACGGCAGGAATAGCCTCTTGCTGGATTGAGGATGGTGTCTTATAACCTTTTAACTCAATTGCTTTTAGGATATTTCGATTAAGGCCAAGCTCTTCAAAGTACATTAAGTATTCGTTCTCAGTATGTGGGGGAAGAATGCGCGCGAAGTATAGGTGGGATTAAGCTTTTACGATACATAAACTTCATCATTCGTATGCTAGTAGGTCAAAACACGCACTGCGAGCTTGGTGCGACGATCTATTTATGTCACGATAAAAACAAATAATTAAGTGCTT
>NZ_LWFH01000044.1:0-986 GCF_001635725.1 Oleiphilus sp. HI0066 | reverse complement strand
GACAAGGGTATTTCAAACTTACACGTTCCTAGCGACGTGATCGTTGATGCTTCTATGCCCGCAATGATCCGTATCGGCGGTAAGATGTGGGGCACCGATGGTAAGTTAAAAGATACCAAAGCGGTGATTCCAGAGAGTACCTACGCGACTATTTACCAAGAAATTATCAACTTCTGTAAGCATCACGATAACTTTGATCCAGTGACTATGGGCACGGTTCCAAACGTTGGTTTGATGGCTCAAAAAGCAGAAGAATATGGTTCGCACGATAAGACATTTGAGCTTGAAGCAGATGGAACTATTCGTGTTATTGATGATGCGGGCAATGTCTTGCTTTCTCACGATGTTGAGAAGGGTGATATTTGGCGTATGTGCCAGACAAAAGATCTTCCAATCCAAGATTGGGTGAAATTAGCCGTTACTCGTGCACGTGCTAGCGGTATGCCTGCAGTATTCTGGTTAGACCCAGAGCGTCCACATGATGCATCGATGATCTCTAAAGTCGAAATGTACCTGAAGGAACATGATACTGAAGGTCTCGACATCCGTATCCTTTCGCCAGACCAAGCGATTCGCTTAACCATGGAGCGTCTGATTCGCGGTAAAGACACGATCTCAGTGACTGGTAACGTATTACGTGATTATCTAACGGATTTGTTCCCAATTCTTGAATTAGGTACAAGTGCAAAAATGCTCTCTATCGTGCCATTGATGGCTGGTGGGGGTTTGTTTGAAACAGGTGCTGGTGGTTCTGCGCCGAAGCACGTTCAGCAATTCAATGAAGAAAACCATTTGCGTTGGGATTCGTTAGGTGAGTTTTTAGCGATTGCGGTATCACTCGAAGATTTGAGTGACAAAACGGATAACCCTCGCGCGAAAGTGCTTGCAAGTACGCTTGATAAAGCGACTGAAGTCTTCCTTGATGAGAACAAATCACCTTCTCGTAAGGCGGGTGAGATCGATAACCGTGGCAGTCATTTCTATCT
>NZ_LWFH01000043.1:0-1145 GCF_001635725.1 Oleiphilus sp. HI0066 | reverse complement strand
TTGGGGGGGTAAGAGTCAGAAGACGAGTGTTTCGCCTCGAATTAGTATTGCATTTGAATTTCAGAGGGGTGACATCGCTCCTTACAATGAGCCTCTCTTGCCTCTACAGCTATTCCCAGATTTTGAAACCCGCTTGAGGTTAGTTGGTAAGCAAATCCTCCAGTACAGGCATATGTATGGTTTTTCTGACGATTTGACGTCATTAGCTCAAAGCTTTTTTAAAACATCAGGCTAGCTTAGTGGTGACTCAAAGATTCACTCGCCGCGAAGGCGGAAGCCCATGCCCATTGAAAGTTAAAGCCGCCTAGATGTCCGGTAACGTCAAGAACTTCGCCGATCAGAAATAAGCCTTTTTGCTTTTTACTTTCCATTGTTTTGGAAGATACTTCATCTGTATTGACTCCGCCTAGCGTTACTTCAGCGGTGCGATAGCCTTCTGTGCCAGAGGGTTTGAGTGTCCAAGATTTTAGTTGCTGGGCAATCTTGCGCAGTGCTTTATCTTGCATTTCGCCCATTGGTGTTGTGGCTAGGTCCTTCCAAAACAGATCTTCAAGTTCTTGCACGAAAGATTTAGCTAGGCTCTTTGCGAGTATATTTTTGAGTATGGCCTTTGGTGCATTTTGTTTTGCCTCAAAAAGAACTGCTTCGATATCTGTTTCTGGAAATAGATTGATCTGTATTTCTTCTGAAGTGTGCCAGTAATTTGAAAGTTGCAATGCCGCGGGGCCAGATATCCCTCGGTGTGTGAACAGTATGTTCTCTCGAAACGTGCGTCGCTCGTTATACATCGCGCTGTCATGCGCCAAACCAGACAAACGTTCGGTAAGCCCTTTGGTGGCATCACTGAAGGTGAATGGAACAAGACCTGCCCGAGTGGGAAGAACCGAATGCCCAAATTGTTCTGCAACTTGATAACCGAACCCGCTAGCGCCCATTGTAGGAATAGATAATCCGCCGCTCGCGATGACTAATTGCTTAGCCTTGAAAGTACCGATATTTGTTTTGAGAACGAAATAATCGTTCTCGTATTGAATGTTATCGATATCGCACTTAGTGCGAATGTCGACCTTATCCGGCGGACACTCTTCTATGAGCATCTTAAGAATGTCTTTGGCGCTATTGTCGCAAAACAATTCGCCATGTTT
>NZ_LWFH01000042.1:0-1334 GCF_001635725.1 Oleiphilus sp. HI0066 | reverse complement strand
ACTACTTGAATTGACTGCGACTTAGCAAGTCCGATCGACAACATATCAATATTGTAAAAATCGGCATAAGACTTGTATAACAAGCCGGAATGCGACTGAGGTTTGCCGCTTAACTTTAATGAACGAGTACTCAGGGCGAGTAAAAAACGATCTCTATCCCAAAACATGTTGAATGGTTCTCACTGACTTAGCGTTTAACATTCGTTATCACCGTGCACCACCAAATGGATCAAGATTTTAGTTACAATTCGCAGCATAAGATAACGAAGCGGTTACTCAATAAACCGCCGATAGTTGAATACTTTTAAGTATAACTAACTTGCGAGATACAGCCTGTGAAAATCAATAATCAAGCACTAAGTGTGATCGATGTCGTAGTAGCCACCACAGTGAGTTTTATATTTATTGGTTTTCTATATCAACACGTGTATGTGTAAGCTGATTTAGTTTAAATAAAAAAGCACGCTTTTTAGCGGGCTTTTTTATTTGGTTATCTCACTCAAAGTCAGAGAAAGGCTGAGCATAAAATCGATCGTAACTTAAGGCTTCGTTAGCATATAACATCAAAGAACGACCATCTTTCTTAATCATTTCTACTTCGTACACATTCGCCTTAGAATTATTAGTAATTGTTTCAGCATCAGACCAAGCTTCGTTCCATTCAATATTGTGCAAAAAACGAAATGTAGTTAAAAAAGATCCCTGAGCACTAACAGCCAAATGTGCATTGCCTTCTCTATCCGCAGATAACTGGAGACCAGTGTAATCACCAGAGAGAGAGTCAATCGTTTGTACCGGAACTAACGAATACGCATTCGCGCCATCAATCGGAAAATATCCCTGCGACTTAATAAAGCTGGTAGAAACTCCCTTTTCAACCCAAGCAAAAAGGGACTGACCATCTTGAAACACCGATAATCTTTTATCTGTTATATCGCCTTGGCTTGGATTAACAGTAACAGGGTCATTCCACCTAAAACCATTAAAGCGCGACACTTTCAAGCGCGTCGAACTACTCGCACCCTCTAGCCATGCTGCGACGCCGAAGCCACTAGCATCAAAGCCAAGCTCAGCTTTGGAAAGCGAGCTAACCGATATATAGACAGATTCTCTAGAAAAAGTGCCTGCCGAATACGTCATCGTACTCATCTCATACCCACTAACAGTGCCACCATTATACAGCTCGCTAACGAACGACAAGAAAGGTAAAGTGGCACCAAGATCTAACTCAGGAACTTGAATTAAATCAGTCGCAATAATTTGATCTGAAGCCGAACCAAATTGCTGGTTTCCGGTTAATGACAACTGGTCATTGGCTAGCTCCAACACATCTA
>NZ_LWFH01000041.1:0-1640 GCF_001635725.1 Oleiphilus sp. HI0066 | reverse complement strand
TATCATGTATCCAGCTGCCGCACTCAGCATGATTAGCATGCTTGCAATTCGTCCGGATGACGCCCCGAATCAACTTGATAACGGAATTTTAGTGCATATCGCATTGTCTATTTTGGCCTATAGCATTCTATGCTTGGCCTCCGTACAAGCAATCTTTGTTGTTTACCGTAACCGACAGCTTAAATCACACCTACATTCGAATAGCTCTCTCCCACCATTACTCGTAATGGAAAGCACCTTGTTTGATTTGTTAAGAATAGGCACCTTATTCCTTGCTATAGCGATCACTCTAGGCTTCATATTCGTGCATGATCTCTTCGCGCAACATCTTGCACACAAAACATTCTTCTCTTTAGTTTCTTTGGTGCTGTTCGGCGTACTGTTGTTCGGCAGACGCCAATATGGTTGGAGGGGCTCACTCGCAGCAAGCCTTACCTTATGGGGCACAGGGTCGTTAATGCTTGGTTTTTTTGGCACCAAGATAGTTCTTGAATCTATACTGTAATTTCTTTTTCTAGCAACCGAGCTTTACCTTGAACGAAACTTCCCTTACCTGGCTATTTGGCTCCCTTGGCGTTCTTATAATGTTGTCCGGCTTTTTCTCAAGTTCCGAAACAGGAATGCTGTCACTCAACAAGTACCGTCTTAAGCATCTAAAGAAACAAGGACATAAAGGCGCAAACAAAGCGAGCGACCTGCTCGACCGCACAGATCAACTTATCAGCGTTATTTTGATCGGCAATAATTTCGTAAACATACTTGCCTCTTCAATTGCTACAGTTATCGCAATCCGTCTCTGGGGTGATGCAGGTATTGCGATCGCAACCGCGTTACTTACGCTAACCATTTTAATTTTCGCCGAAATCACTCCAAAAACATTTGCAGCTTATCACCCAGAAAAGATAGCGTTTCCAGCAGCCCACATTCTCAAGCCACTCCTAAAACTGCTATACCCTGCTGTTTGGTCTGTAAACCTAGTCACCAACAACCTATTAAAAATACTGGGCATTAATACCTCAGCGCAGACTGAGAACCATATAACGAGAGAAGAGCTAAAAACACTCGTCCATGAAGCTGGCAATAAAATCCCTCGCTCTCACCAAGACATGCTGATCAGTATCCTTGATCTAGAGAAAGTAACTGTCAACGACATCATGATTCCTAAGAATGAAGTGATTGGACTAGATATTGAAGACAACCTAGATGATTTGATCGAACAAGCTAGAAGCTCGCAACACACTAGGCTCCCCGTCTACAAGGGAGACATCAACAACATAATTGGTGTACTCCACCTGCGAAACATGACAAAAGTTTTGTCTCATGCTGAGCCAAATAAAGCAGCACTACTGCAGGCATGTCGTGAGCCCTATTTTATCCCCGAAAGTACTCCGCTAAACCATCAGTTACTTCAATTTCAAAAAGCAAAACGCAGAATCGGCATTGTGGTTGATGAATATGGTGATGTTCAGGGACTTGCAACAATGGAAGATATCTTAGAAGAAATTGTTGGGGAGTTCACAACGGACTACTCTACAACCAGCAGCTCAGATATCACTGCGCAAGAGGACAGCAGCTTCCTTATTGATGGCTCCGCCACCATTAGGGCGATTAATAAAGCGCTTAAATGGTCATTACCTACT
>NZ_LWFH01000040.1:0-1073 GCF_001635725.1 Oleiphilus sp. HI0066 | reverse complement strand
ATCAGCAACACTTCCAAAGTCTGCATGAATGCTTTACACGAACATTACGGCCCGAGACACGCCCATTCCCCGAAGACAACACACTGATCACCAGCCCTTGTGACGCTGTAATCGGGGCGCACGGAAAGCTAAAAAATCTAGAGTTACTCCAAAACAAAGGAATGCCTTATTCACTAAACGAGGTAACTCAAGGCGCGATTGATCTTGCACCCTATCGTGATGGCCATTACATCACCTTGCGCCTCAAATCGAGCATGTATCATCACATGCACGCGCCAACAGATTGCGACACATCGAGCATCCATTACATTTCTGGGGATACATGGAACGTTAATCCACCCACACTTAGGCGCATCGAAAAATTGTTCTGTAAAAACGAACGCGCTGTCATCGAGCTCAACCCTGAAGATGCACATGCTCGAATAGCATTAGTGCCGGTCGCAGCCATTCTGGTCTCAAGCATGCGTTTTTCAGATTTAGATTTTCCTTTAGCGCTGCAATGCAAAGGAGCGAACAAGATTCCTTTCGAGCGGCACTTCACACGTGGAGAGCGCCTAGGAAATTTCGAGCATGGCTCAACAATTGTCATGCTCACCAGTAAGCATTTCACCTTCATGCCAGACATGGAAGAAGGGCAGATTATTCGCATGGGGCAAGCGCTAATGCGCCCAAATCACTTTCACGCTCAACCATCTACAGGTCAAATGTCATGAACCCAATGAACCAGCCTACGCCGCAAGGTGCCGTCGCATCTTTCTTCGCCGAGTTGAATGAACTTCGATGGGACGATCATCGCTATTATCATCAAAGCCGCATAAACCAAACATTGCACTTTATTAGCTCAATTAGTTTTCTAACGGCTTATGTGATGCTCTTTATCAATCCAGGTGTGGCAGCGCTGATTGGCTGGGGAATCGGTATGGTGTCACGCCAAAGTGGCCATTTCTTTTTTGAACCTCGCGATTATGACCATATCAACAAAGCTACCCATGAACACAAAGAAGAAATCAAAGTGGGTTACAACTTAAACCGTAAACGCGTACTTCACGGCATCTGGGCAGCGATTCCAATTG
>NZ_LWFH01000039.1:0-767 GCF_001635725.1 Oleiphilus sp. HI0066 | reverse complement strand
GACCGGCGCGATAGATACAGGCATAGCCAAAGTTACGACTAGCCTGAAGGGTAAGGAGATCATGCTAATTCCTATCCTAATGATACTCTTCGCTGCAGGCGGCACTATCTATGGCATGGCCGAGGAGACGCTCGCCTTCTATGCCCTGATAATCCCGGTCATCATCGCCGCGGGCTATGACTCTGTGACTGCGGTTGCGATCATTATGCTCGGCGCGGGTATCGGTACGCTAGGGTCGACCATCAACCCATTCGCAACAGTTATTGCATCACAAGCTGCAGGCATTCCATTTACTGAAGGCCTGAGCTATCGACTATTTATTCTGGTTGCAGGCTTAGTGATTGGCATCTTGTATGTCATGCGTTACGCCAAAATGGTCAAAAATGATCCGTCAAAATCACTCGTCGCTGAAATGGCTGAGAGCAACAAAAAACATTTTCTGACTACTGACAGCAGCATCAGCGATAACTTGACTGGTACTCAAAATATTATTTTGCTTATTTTTTCGGGAACATTCGCCCTGCTAGTTTACGGAGTATCTGTACTAGGTTGGTGGATGGCTGAGATGTCGGCACTATTCTTAGCCTCCTCTATTCTTGTAGCGATTGTCGCTAGAATGGGTGAAGAAGAGTTTAGTAACACATTTGTAGAAGGTGCACGTGAGTTACTAGGTGTTGCATTGGTTATCGGGTTAGCGCGCGGTATCGTCGTCATCATGGACTCGGGTAATCTGACAGGCACTATTTTATATGCATCTGAAGGCATGG
>NZ_LWFH01000038.1:0-662 GCF_001635725.1 Oleiphilus sp. HI0066 | reverse complement strand
TTAGCAATGCGAATGACTAGTCCATCATTGAAAAGAGCGGTATTGATTTGTTCAAGCTCTCCGCGCTCATATTCTGCAAGTTCAATGATTGCTGAGCAGTCTTCATCACTAAGTTTCGTAAAAGCTTGAAGAGTTAAGCCCGATTCTTCGATCTCGCTTAATGCCGCGGCGTCAATACCAGCAGCTGAGATGTCTATGTAGATAGCATTTTCGACAAATGCTGTGGTGCTTACTGTCTCAGAGTTGTTACTGAGAAGGCTTAGATCACCTAAACGCTTTGCAGAATACTTCCAATGCTCTGTTTTGCGCGTTGGCACAACAAGCGTAGATAGTTTCTCTTGTGCGTTTTTCTGTAATGTTTGAATTTGGCTTGGAAGAGCAGAGTTAAGCTGATGCGCTTCAACGACAGCCAAAGAGCTGAGTTGAGTCATCGCTTATGCCTCGCTTTCTGCGTTGTCTTCAAGACCTAACCAGCCGTAGCCTTTTTCTTCAAGCTCAAGTGCAAGCTCTTTGCCGCCTGATTTGATGATTTTACCGCCAGCCAAAACGTGAACATAATCTGGAACAATGTAATCAAGCAAGCGCTGGTAGTGCGTAACCATAACAACCGCTCGATCTGGAGAGCGAAGCGCGTTTACGCCATCAGCCACAACACGTAGTGC
>NZ_LWFH01000037.1:0-822 GCF_001635725.1 Oleiphilus sp. HI0066 | reverse complement strand
TAAACCATCAACAACAAAAACAAGCTCGAAAAGCAAACCGAAAAAGAAAACGGCAAAAAAGAGCGCTGCTGCTCCAAAAGCAGCGCCTCCAGCCCCCTCAAACTCGGGCAAGAGTAAGTTTTTCCACATCGCACTCATTACCGCCATTCTTGGCGGTTTTGTCTATGGTCTGTACAAACTTGCGCAACTTCCGGCGGATCGCACGCTAGACCCTACAACACCAACAAAACCAAGCCAAGCAAAGCAGGTCGAGCCGACAAAAACTGAAAAGCCCGAAGCTCGCTTCCAGTTTTATGACATGCTTCCTAATAGCGAAGTCGAAACTGATGCAGTAACCGCTTACACCTTTAAAGAAAAAGGAGTGCAGGAGGAATATCAGTACATGCTTCAAACTGGCTCCTTCCGTCAACGCAAAGACGCAGAACGCCAGAAAGCTACGATCGCATTTCAGGGACTTAAAGCTTCAATCAAAGCGACCAGCAACGACCAAGGCAGCACATGGTTCCGAGTTCAAACTGGCCCCTTTGCTTCTCGTAGTGAGATGAATGCGGCCTTAGATAAACTCTATGCGATCAATATTCAGCCGCTCGTGAAGAAAAGCAAAAAGTAAGCTCAAAGTGGCGCTTGTTCGCTTCGCTTAACTCTCCCCTTCTTTTAAAGCCTGGACACTCATAGTCATCATCGTGCGCGTACGCATTATTTTACGCGCAGAAACCTTGAATTTCTGAGTTCCGCATCCATATTCGTTCGAGACAAAAAAATTCATCGAGTAGGAGCTCAACGATGACCACTATCTTATCTGTCCGCAGAGAAGGCGAAGTT
>NZ_LWFH01000036.1:0-953 GCF_001635725.1 Oleiphilus sp. HI0066 | reverse complement strand
TCAATTGCAGGATTTACCCACTCTCTAAGCCATTGTTCGCTGAACTTCATTGAGATTCCACTTTCTATTTTTAATTAAATTGTTGAAGAAAACGAAGATCGTTTTCAAAGAACATTCTTAAGTCATTTCCGCCATAGCGGAGCATGGCTAAACGCTCAACACCAAGACCAAATGCAAAGCCAGAATACTTCTCTGCATCAATGCCGCTAGCTTCAAAAACTTTCGGGTGCACCATTCCACATCCCATTACTTCAAGCCACTTAATAGAGCCGTCTGCATTGCGCCCCCATTCGATGTCGACTTCAGCCGATGGTTCTGTGAAAGGGAAATATGAAGGACGGAAACGCACTTCTAAATCTTTTTCAAAGAAGACTTTTAAGAACTCTTCAATCGTTGATTTAAGGTCGGCAAAACTAACTTTTTCCTCAACCAATAAACCTTCTACTTGGTGGAACATCGGTGTATGCGTTTGATCTGAGTCACAACGATAAACTCGTCCAGGACAAATCATACGAAATGGAGGTTCACCCTTTTCCATCGTGCGAACTTGCACAGGTGAAGTGTGCGTACGCAAAAGAGTATTGGCGTTGAAGTAGAAGGTGTCATGCATCGCTCTCGCTGGGTGATGCCCAGGAATATTAAGCGCTTCAAAGTTGTGGTAGTCGTCTTCGATCTCAGGACCCACTTCAACTGAATAACCCGCCTTAGCAAAAAACGATTCAATTCGACGCATCGTTTTTGTTACCGGGTGAAGGCCGCCAAGGTCGGTAGCTCGACCAGGCAAGGTAACATCAACCGCTTCAGACATGAGCTGTGCTTCAAGCGCTTTCTGTTCCATAGAATCTTTTTTAGTACTGAGGTTAGCCATGACGGCTTCTTTGGCCTCATTGATCTTAGCACCAGCTGCTGGTCGCTCTGCTGGATCTAGCTTGCCAAGACCTTTAAGTAATGCA
>NZ_LWFH01000035.1:0-725 GCF_001635725.1 Oleiphilus sp. HI0066 | reverse complement strand
TCGCTGCTTTATTGCACAAGGCGATTGGCGATCAATTGACCTGTGTGTTCGTTGATAATGGCTTGTTGCGTTTGCACGAGGGCGATCAAGTCATGCAAATGTTCGCGAAAAACATGGGCGTTAAAGTGATTCGCGCAGACGCGGCTGATTTATTCTTAAGTCGCCTCGAGGGCGCATCAGACCCAGAAGATAAGCGCAAGATTATTGGTAACACGTTCATCGAAGTGTTCGATGAAGAGTCAGCCAAAATCGAGAATGTTAAGTGGTTGGCGCAAGGCACTATTTATCCTGACGTTATCGAATCTGCAGCATCGAAGACAGGCAAAGCACATGTTATTAAGTCGCACCACAACGTAGGTGGCTTGCCAGAAGACATGAAGCTCAAACTTGTAGAGCCATTGCGTGAGCTGTTCAAAGATGAGGTGCGTAAGATTGGTCTCGAATTGGGCTTGCCTTACGACATGGTTTATCGTCATCCCTTCCCAGGCCCGGGTTTAGGTGTTCGTATTTTGGGTGAAGTCAAAAAAGAGTACGCGGATTTATTGCGTCTTGCGGACAATATCTTTATTGAAGAATTACACCGTCACGACTTGTACCACAAAACAAGCCAAGCCTTTGCAGTATTCCTACCAGTGAAATCTGTAGGTGTTGTTGGAGATGCGCGTCGTTATGAATACGTGATTGCGCTTCGGGCAGTAGAAACAATTGATTTCATGACCGCGCGA
>NZ_LWFH01000034.1:0-940 GCF_001635725.1 Oleiphilus sp. HI0066 | reverse complement strand
AGCTTTTGAGGGTTTGCGTATTGGTGGTTCTGGAGGAAGTGATGATTTTCTTAAGATGCAGATTCTTGTCGACATCTTGGAAGATGGAACGCTGTCACTTGATTACACAACGGATTCGCTTGAATGGGATGGTTCTACCTTCTCTCCGGTAGGTAATCAAGCGCGTGTTGAGATTCAAGATATTCGATTCATTGAAGAGGCTGGCGACAGTGTTGGTTCTAATCTATTGGGTACCCCAAGTTTAGGTGGGTTGTATTTAGATTTTGAATTGGATGGTTTAACAGAGATTAGTTCTAACGCCACAGCTTACGTTATTGATACGGCCTTTAGTTTAACGAATGGGCGTCTTGGTTATAGAACAAACGGAAATGAATTCTTTTTAGACGGTATGAGCATTGACTATATCGCGCCGGATGCCACGTTGGCTTATAACCCTACCTCTGGAAAATTCGAGTACGTAGCATCTCAAGTGGATCTTGAATTGCGTGCTGATGCCATACGATTAAGCACTAATGCCAACAATAATGGTGTGTCTAACGATGTAGATAGCGGAGTATTGCTGCCGAGTTACGGAAGTCTTTGGTCTAAGTTAGCGTTGAGTCAATCTATTCAGCTAGGTGCCGGTGGTCGGGATGGCGTAGAAGGCTTTAATTTGGATACTCAGGCAACAATTTCTAGTTGGGATTTGGCTTGGGGTGATGATACCGATTGGTCTGATATCGGATATTGGTTCGGCGCGTTAGGTGGTCAGGGCACGATTGCACTATCGAATTTAACTGTCGATGTGCTAGCGAGTGATCGTCATGCAGGACTCGAGTCGACACGCGATTATGGTGGTGGATTGCAACTGGGCTTTGATAGTTTGCAAGCGGCTTTGTTCTTTGATGCGGTTGTGCTGGGTGAGACCAAATCTAATATCGATGCTTACAAAGTCGATAGT
>NZ_LWFH01000033.1:0-520 GCF_001635725.1 Oleiphilus sp. HI0066 | reverse complement strand
ATTGCCAGAACCTAAACCGATCACACGTCCATCAGCAACCACCGCAATACTGCTATCTAGATTGTCTTGATCATCGACAATGGTCCAATGAGTATCGTCGCTGAGCGTAATATCCTGACTACTTCCATCTTCATACGTTGCCTGTGCTTTGAAGTCAGCGGCAACGTTATCAATCTGCAATTGATCAATCGGTACTAGGCTTTCAGATTTCGAGACAATCATCGGCAAGTCTGGGTTGCCGTCAACGGTCTCAACGTCGATGTCTGTGATTCTAGCCTCAAAAACGTCTAGACGCCCACTGGGATTAGATTGAAGCACCTCATTTGTGTCTGCTGAGCTAGACACTTTCAACACAGCAAAGATCTCGGCTTGGCCCTCATGCAGGCCTCTTATAGTATTGCCATTATATACCTCGGCTACGCTGCTATTGGAGCTATACCAATCGACCTTTTCAGTGTAATCGGCTTCGGTTCCGTCTGAGAAAGTTACCGTGGCGTTATAATCTATTTTGCTGCCCTCA
>NZ_LWFH01000032.1:0-569 GCF_001635725.1 Oleiphilus sp. HI0066 | reverse complement strand
TCGTTTGAGTCCAGAAGATGAGCAACACATTGCGTCATTATCGCAACAAGCATTCGATGCCTTGGGATGTGAAGGTTGGGGTCGAGTGGACGTGATGCAAGATCGAAATGGCAAGTTTTGGTTATTAGAAGTGAATACGATTCCAGGGATGACTGATCATAGTTTGATACCTATGGCTGCAAGGCATAAAGGAATAGAAATGCCTGAGTTGGTAACAGAAGTATTAAAACAAACTTTGCATGTTGGAGGCTTAGCGTGAGTGCGGCAACCATGAGTAAATCCACAATGGATATGAAAGCAAAATCGAGTAGTACACGCCAAATATTGACAAATCAGGGTGTTTGGAAGGCTTATTGTGTTGCGGCGGCGCTGTCAGTATCAGTCGTCATATTTGCCTATTTCAGCGATCAGATTGCTGGGGTGGTTGATCAGCCAATAGAGCATTTCGAGGTGTCTAGTTCATTCAATGAGTTGAGTAAACATGATGTATCAAATGTGCTCGAACCTTTTATTGGGCAGAGTTTTTTCTCGATTGACATTCAGCAAATTCAAAAAGAATTAGAAGCCTT
>NZ_LWFH01000031.1:0-917 GCF_001635725.1 Oleiphilus sp. HI0066 | reverse complement strand
CTAAATGAAACGCAAAGTCTTAACGAGATATCTGATGGGCATTGGCGTTTATCCGCTAGGGTAAAACACACCGTGCAATTGAGGAATTGGCTGCTAGCGTTAGGCGCTCAGGCAAAGGTTACTGCTCCACAGGTCATACGAAATGAGCTGTCGGATTACCTCAGCGCCATGCAACAACACTATACATAACATACCAGCTTAAGAGATTGGCTCGACCAATACTAAACGCATGGCTTTCCCTTCGAAGATTTCATTGATGGTTTCTCTCACGCTGTGAATGTTGTCAGCTTGGACGCGGAAACGGAATTTAGTGCCTTTCTGAGTAAATGCATTAACACGGAACATAATTTTTCTCCTGATGATTGATGGCGGTATTGCCTATCGACAGGAGTAAATATATCGCCTAAAACGACCGGAAATGTCGCCATGTCTAGGGGCAATTAAATAATGCTGATATTCAAAGAATTTTATTTCAGTAAATGATCGAGACTTAATGCATATGCCGGTGCAAAGTTTTCGAGGAAGTAGAGTACTTCTGGCTGTTGTTCCTCGTTCAAACGTTTGAGTATTTCTTGTGCTGCATGCTCAAACTCTTTATTTCCAGCACGCAATTCTGCTTGGCATTTTAAGAGGGCAGATAATCTATCGGCCGCTTTCAATAAACGTTGATATACCTCGGGTAATTCATGCTCTATTAATACACCTTTAAATGCTTCATGCATTTCTGTGGGTAATAGATTGAGCAGTTCTTTTTCGGCGCGTTGCTCCACGCCTTTGTATGCATTTCGCATGGCCTTACTGTGATATTTGACCGGTGTTGGCATATCCCCCGTGATGACCTCAGTGGCATCGTGATACAGACCACAAGTCGCTAATTTATGAGCATCAATCTTATTGTTAGGATTTTGGTTGTTATG
>NZ_LWFH01000030.1:0-768 GCF_001635725.1 Oleiphilus sp. HI0066 | reverse complement strand
CTTTGCATTGTTGCTTGAAGGTTCGCGCTTGCACCTAATAAGCCGACTGTTAGGCCGAAAGCTGCGTAGGTGAGTGCCATGCCAGCGACATACGACAATGCGAGACTAAAATTGCGCCCCCAATTTTTTTGCGAGCTTTGATTATTGCCAGCCACAATCGTTGTGATAATCGGAATCATCGGCAGTACGCAGGGCGTAAAGGTTAATCCGAGGCCAAGCAAAAAGAATATAGCTGCTGTTGCTAAGGCAGAGTTCTCCTGCATGAATGAGAATATCGAAGAAGCATCGTCTGTACTTAAACTTAGTGATTTTGCCTTGATTTGTGCTTCGATGTCTTCGAGCACTGGGGCCGGTGCATTTTCTACGGGAAAGTAGAGTACTGTCTTTGCTTGCGGTGGATAGCATAGGCCAGCGACAGCGCAGCCTTGGTAAGTGATTTTGATTTCCGTTTCTTTAGCATCGCTAATGAGCGTGACTGGTAATTCCATTTGAAGTTCGTTGTACACAACACGTGTCATCCCGAAATAGGGGTCGTTCTCTTCAATCCCTGAGTCTGAAAAATTAGGTGTGCCGAGTGTCGCGTTGGAATCTAGTAGGCTGACCTCGATTTTGCTTTGGTATAAATAATAGCCTTCGGTAATTTTCCAAGATGTTCTGAGCCCTTTAGATGTCACTTGAACATCAAAAATAAATGCCTCGTCAACGGGTAAAAATTGCGAATTGCTTGCGCCAAAGCCGTCTGAATCTAAATCAAAATTGAAGGAAGCA
>NZ_LWFH01000029.1:0-944 GCF_001635725.1 Oleiphilus sp. HI0066 | reverse complement strand
TGATGGAAAATTAACGATTCAGCTATACCCGAATGCAGCAAATGATAGCGAGTATTGGAGATATGCAAGATCTGGTTATGGTACTCAGGCCTTAGCATTATTTAATGCTCAGGAAGATGTTGTGTTGCTTCGTCAGGTTGAAAATAGCGCATCCCCTTCTTTAGGTTATTTGCAGTACCTGCGTGAAGAAGTTGGTGATTCTGATAGTGATGGCTTGCCAGGTTGGTACGAACATTACTCAAATTCTGACGACAATCTAAGCTCTGATAAAGATCAGTTATTAGGTGGAGTATCGCGATTAGATCGTTTTGATAATTTTGATGATATTTCTGATTTCCTCGTGGATTCCGACGGTGATGGCTTGAGCAATGGTGAAGAGTCGGGCGGTGATGAGTATAAAAACGACAGTAATAATGACGGACTGAATGACAATGTCGGCGCTGGAATTATAGGCTCCAATGATGATGACAATGACGGCTTAGCGAATTTCGAAGAAATTAATATATATGGCACGGATCATAACTTAGCCGATACAGATAGTGATGGCGTAAGTGATTATTTTGAAATTTTTGTGTTATTCACTGATCCCACAAATCCAACATCTAAAGACTTCGATTTAGATAGTGTGTTAGATAACGATGGTTCAAGCGATTATGACGCAGATGGCCGCACTAACGCTGAAGAGGAAACTGAAAATACTGATCCTTATAACTGGGATACTGATGGCGATGGTTTGACTGATGGAGAAGAGTTTGCATTAGGCACGAATCCTTTATCAGCAGACTCGGATGGTGATGGTCTGAGTGACTTCGTTGAATCTAAGGTGGCGGGTCTTAATCCTAATGATGGTAGCGATGTAAACAATACAGATGCTGATTCTGACGGTTTGAAAGACTGGGAGGAAGCAATATATGGCACAGATCCTAGCGATCCCGATAGCGATA
>NZ_LWFH01000028.1:0-832 GCF_001635725.1 Oleiphilus sp. HI0066 | reverse complement strand
AAGCGTTTATACCACACGACCAGATACTCTGATGGGTGTAACGTATGTAGCGGTAGCCGCTCAACACCCACTTGCTACACGTGGTGCAGAAAACAACACCGACTTGCGTGAGTTCATCGAAGACTGTAAGAAAAACAAAGTTGCCGAAGCAGATATGGCGACAATGGAGAAAAAAGGTCTTCCTACCGGCTTCAAAGCAATACACCCAATTACAGGTGAAGAAGTACCTATTTGGGCTGCGAATTTCGTGTTGAAGGACTACGGCTCAGGCGCAGTTATGTCTGTACCAGCACATGACGAACGTGACCATGAATTCGCAAAGACGTACAAGCTTCCAATTAAACAAGTTATCGCATCGGAAGAAGTTGAAGAACTTGATATTCATGAGTCGGCCTATACCGACAAAGGTGTTCTTGTAAACTCCGGCGAATTTACTGGCTTAACCTCTGCTGAAGCATTCGAAGCAATTGTGAAGCACTTTGAAGAAGCTGGAACTGGATCGCGCAAAGTGAATTACCGCTTACGTGACTGGGGTGTCTCTCGCCAACGCTATTGGGGCGCACCGATTCCGATGAAATACTTGGAAGACGGCACTGAGATCCCTGTGCCTCTAGAAGAGCTGCCTGTACAGCTTCCTGAAGATGTTGAATTAGATGGTGTTAAATCACCGATTAAGAGTGATCCTGAGTGGGCGAAGACAAGCCATAACGGTGCAACAGCATTCCGTGAAACCGATACCTTCGACACCTTTATGGAGTCATCTTGGTACTACGCGCGCTATTGTTCTCCGAACAGCGATGATCAAATGCTTGATCCAAGTGCAGCAAACTAC
>NZ_LWFH01000027.1:0-1354 GCF_001635725.1 Oleiphilus sp. HI0066 | reverse complement strand
ACATCGTTGCCCTGATACTCAGTGAAAGTTGTACTGCCAGCGCTATTAAATGTTAGCTCTTCTTGATTGCCAAAACGCTCTGCAATCGCTTTGAAGCGGCGATATTTCTCTGTGACCTGTTTAAGTGCTAATTTCATACCCCCGAATACATCAGGGATTTTAGACGCATGAGCTTCATAGCCCATGAGACCTGAGAAACTTAGATTCTCTGAATCTGCGATGGTAAGTAACGCGATTTTTAGTTGATCTTCGTGAGCGAAACCCCCGCGGTTCAGACCTATATTGATCTCTAAGTTAATACGAATGTTTATGTTCAGCCGCTCAGCAATTTCCAAATATGCGTCTAAGTGTTCGTGAGTATCGATTAGCCACTGAACATTATCTAGCACTAAACCTTCTTGAAGAAATTCAGTCGCAAGGTGCTCAAAACTTGCCGGGGGCATGGGCTTGCCTAACAGAATATCTGCCTTGGGAAAGATTTTTGCGGTCTGCTTGATAAAAGGTCCGTGAAAACACATGAACCGTGAGCAATTTAGTTGATCACTAATGTATTTAATTAACTCAGCACACGGTAAAGATTTGACGACTAAGCGTATGCTTTTATCGCCATCAATGCGACGACGAACGCTTGCAATATTTTCATTCAAAACTGACTGTTCAAGCACGAGTGTGGGCTGAAGAATATAAGGTGAAATTGATTCGCAGAGTTGATTAGGGCTCATTACGCTTTTTCTTTGTGACTGCAGATCAAAGTGTAAATTAAGCTAATCAACCGGAACAATATTAAAGAAGGTCAAAATCAAACGTTGTTTATTAAATGAAATAACTCAAGCGTTTTCGCGCTCATTCACGACGATGCTCGATTTATTGAATGTGCATTTGAATACCGCGCCTTTTAACGTTGAAGGCGTGTGCTCAGTGAGCTCTATGCTTCCGTTGTTTCGCTCAATAACTCGTCTAACAAGTGCAAGTCCAATCCCAGATCCTTCAGATTTATCACGTGACTGCCCGACTTCAAACGGCATAAATATCGAATTTAACTGATCTTCGTTAATTCCCTTTCCACTGTCACTAAACGTCATTTCTAAGGACGTGTTTAATTGTTTGAATTCCAACTTGATATATAAATCGCTATCTGCGCCACTATGAAGAATACTGTTTTTTATCAGGTTGCTTAACACCAATTCAAACAAGGTTCTGGATACATGTAGCTTGGCATTTGGTGCGATAATAATGTTTACATTTAGTGGTGAGTCGAAATTATTTACTAATTCCCTTGCGCACAGATTCGGATCTATTAATTTATTGTCATCAGCACTGTGCTTGTCAGCACGAAAGAAAATTAATAGGTCTG
>NZ_LWFH01000026.1:0-1161 GCF_001635725.1 Oleiphilus sp. HI0066 | reverse complement strand
ATTTCTAATTCTTGCGTCGCGACGCTTTCAATCTGCCCTGGAGAGGCAACTGCACTCTGCTCTAAAAGCAACTGCGCCCATTCCAACTGAAGCTGATCATTACGCTCTTGAAGCAAAGCTTGCCCAGCGAATAGTTCGCGTGAAATATGCGACGAATACACAACACCAAGTGCCGTTAATGTCATTACCAACACCAAACCCATCGACAGCAACAATTCTTTGACCGGCAACACTTGCCAGATAGCTTGAAGTCGCTGAGCAACCCCGTCTTCACTGAGACCTGCATCAAACAGAGGCTTAACAGTGCCTTTTAAGGATTCAGCATGTCGCGCACGCAGGAAAAATCTTAAGTATTCATTCATCACTCAGCTTCTCCAACACGCGCATCACTGCGCTACGGGATCGTGGATTTTGTTCAATCTCTTCTTTGCTCGGCTTAATGGCCTTACTCATCAACTTAAACCGTCGCGTTATATCACTTTCTAAAACAGGGACGCCCGGTGGCGGCTCATCCCCTTTCGCTAATTTTTTCATCGCCCGCTTGACCATTCGATCTTCCAGTGAGTGAAAGCTAATAACCACAAGGCGACCACCTACTTTCAATGCACTCACAGCGCACTCAAGGAACAACTCTAAATCAGCTAATTCTTTGTTAATCTCAATACGTATTGCCTGAAAAGCTCTCGTCGCTGGATGCTTATGCTTCTCCCATGCGGGATTCGCTTCAGACACAATATTTGCAAGCTTCAAGGTGGTATCAATGACTTGCTTAGATCTCGCCTCGACGATTGCAGCAGCTATGCGCTTAGCAAAACGCTCTTCACCATAATCTCTTAGTACACGCACCAACCCTTGCTCTTCGACTTCTGCGAGCCACTGCTGAGCACTAACACCAGCACTGGTATCCATGCGCATATCAAGAGGGCCGTCGTTCATAAAACTAAAACCTCGATCAGCTTCGTCCAACTGCGGTGACGAAACACCTAGATCAACCAATACTCCATCTGCCAACTCATCACCACGCTTAGCTAAATACAGTGGAATATCGACAAACGAGCCATGCTCTATCTCAAAACGGGCGTCTTCATCATGAAGTTTGTTTGCAACCTCAATAGCAGCTAGATCTTTATCAACTCCAACCAAACGCCCTGATTCTGACAA
>NZ_LWFH01000025.1:0-29624 GCF_001635725.1 Oleiphilus sp. HI0066 | reverse complement strand
TAACCAAAGTAAGCTTTCTATGGCGCGATTGGAAGGTGAGCTTAATGAAGCGGGAGCGGAAATTGAGCAAGCTGGTAGTAGTGCAACTAAACAACTTAAATTTTTAGATTCTGAAATGCGTAAGCTTTGGGGCGTTGCAGGAGATAAAAATCGCAAAGCAATTGCTGAAAATAAAGATAGAGTTGATAGCGTGAAGCTACAGCTCAATGCTTTGAAAAACAAAGATCTAAAACCTTTGGAGGCTTCTGTTGCGAAGCAAGAGCAAATGCTCAAGCAGCTAGAAGTTAGATTAGGGAATAATCAGGCGATGGCGGATCAGATTGGCCTGATTAAGAAGCAAAGCGCCAATGTTGCGAGTGAGCTATCGTTGACGCGTGAGTCGCTAGAGCAAAGTGTTGCGGAGTTGGCGCGCAATATAAATTCTCAGCCAAATAACAGTAAGGCCGTGGCTGAAAATACGGAATCTATTGCTTCTATCAACGCAAGTCGACGACAGATCAATGAGAGAATTGTTGGGCTTGAACGCCAATTAAATGAGTTGAAACTAGCCGTGTTGGCAAGCAAATCGCCTAGTACTTCGCAAAATTAATTAGGGCTCATTGGTATACTTCAGGAATGAATTACTTTTACTTGCTATTTCGACTTTGTTTGAGCGCGACGCTTGTGGTCGCGATGCTCGGCGTTTCTAATGTTGCGTTCTCTGATACAACCGCACCTTATTCAAAGCCTTTTCACAAACAGGGTCGTGGTTGGTATCCATCGATTTATTGGTCGACTGGGCGGAATTTCGGTTCGTATTACTTTCCGAATGAAACAGGTCGACCATTTCAAGAATTAAAATCTACCGAATGGGATAGTGAAGTTAACGCACTGATCTACTTTTACCGCCCAAGTAGCCAATGGGCAGATGAAGAGATGGAAGCGCCGAGTTATTACTTGAACGACGAGCTCGTATTTAATCTTCGCTCCGGCAGTTGGACTGTCGTAGAGCTTCCTGCTGGAAGTTACGACTTCGCAGTAAGAAAGAGCTTTTTACCGATGCTTGGCTTCGAGGCTTTCGATGATAAGTTGATGATCGCTTTCGACATGAATTTGCAAGCCGATGTCGGCCTAGAGCTCAATCCTGGTCAAATTTTTTACGTACGACATTCTGAAGTATTCCTACCTCGTGAGTTGCACCCCGATTTAGCGCCGGATGACGAGATGGCATCGGCAGACGTTCAATTGGTTGGCCGTGATCTAGCCATGGAAGAAATGCCGCATACGCGTTATTTGGAACCATCTTTCTGGACGGCTTCTGATGCTGAACAGGCAGAGGAACTCTTGAATGGAACGATGCAAGACTATGGTTGGTTCTCAATTATTTGGCCGTGGTCAAATAACTTCTTATGGGGCTTTCCAATCTGGTATCTGCCAAGTGATATGTATAGAGAGCTGAAAGGGCAAGACACATTGACTCTTGAGCAAGAGCTTTATTTATATCATGAAGATGTCGATGCTTATTTAGCGGAAATAGATCGTCGAAGAACGCCGCAAGTGAATTGGCTTGCTCCGTGGCGCGAGCCTCGCAGAGATCTTTCATTGAATGATGAGTTAACGTTAGAGAGGCTTGAGCGCGCTGCGAAGTCTGGAAATATTGCGCCAGCACCTTATGCTCCGGAGTTCGCGACAGATTCAACGGATTACGAAGAGTTTTTTTGGTTTTGGCCATTTGGCCAAGAGTATCCACTTGTGAAGTCTCTTCCTGTTCCAGGTCGTTCTGAATCAAGCGAGCGTAAGGAAGAGAAAAATAGGATTTTGGCGACCTTAAATTAGTTGTTGATTAATTGTTGAACGACTTTTTTGCCTGTTTTGAGTACGGCTTAAAAACACATAAAGTTTCGATAAAAAATCTCTAAAAAGGTGTTGACAGTTAGGCCTAAATCCTTAGAATGCGCATCTCGATTTGAGCAGGGGTGGTTAGCTCAGCTGGGAGAGCATCGCCCTTACAAGGCGAGGGTCACAGGTTCGATCCCTGTACCACCCACCAAATTACTTAAATCGAAACAGCTTTAAGATGCGGACCGGTAGTTCAGTTGGTTAGAATACCGGCCTGTCACGCCGGGGGTCGCGGGTTCGAGTCCCGTCCGGTCCGCCACTTAAGCTGTCACCCTGATGGGTGGTTAGCTCAGCTGGGAGAGCATCGCCCTTACAAGGCGAGGGTCACAGGTTCGATCCCTGTACCACCCACCAAATCCTAAAGTCGACTCTTTAGGTCTTAGTTTTAAAGATGCGGACCGGTAGTTCAGTTGGTTAGAATACCGGCCTGTCACGCCGGGGGTCGCGGGTTCGAGTCCCGTCCGGTCCGCCACTTTAAATTCCTTATGTCAAAATTCCTTTTTCTTTATGTCTCTTCGGTAAGCGCCTGGACTTATGCCTGTCCAACGTTTGAACGCGCGCTGAAATGATGATGGTGAAGAAAATCCTAGAATAAACGTAATTTCAGTGAAGTTGAGCCCTGTATCTCTCACATAGCTCTGAGCCAAGGCGTTACGTGTATTATCTAATAGTGTTTGATAATGATGACCTTCCTGCGCTAGTTTTCTTCTAAGCGTCCAGCCTGCTAATCCAAGTTTTTTCCCTATCAAGTCAATTTCCGGTGGTTTACCGCTAAGATTTTCAGAGATCAAATCTATGACTTGGTCTGAAATGCTTTTTCCTGATTTCCAAGTCATAAGTTCTTGTTCGCATATAGCCTGCATTTTTGAGAATGTTGGTTGATGGGACTGATTGAGTGCGAATGTCTCGTGTCCTCGCTTAAGGATCAATGCATTTTTTGATTGGCCAAATAAAACGGGGCATTGAAAAAAGTCTTCGAAATCTTCTTTGTATGATGGCAAAGGGTATTCGATCTCAATATGGTGACATTCAGCTTCGGGGCAATGACGTTGAGTGAAAGACCACCATGAGGCGAGCATCGTGTCGACAACAAAATAGTTATACCTATTGTATGGGCTAATGGAATAAAACTGACAATGAAGCCGGCCATCTTTCATAAAATGAGATGACTTTCCCCTAGTGTTGCGACTGTTTAGTAGCTCCATATCAATGATATGTGACAAGGATTGTTGAAGTGTTGGCGCGCAGGCCGCTGTATATCCCGCAAGCCCAATATGGCTATCTAAGGTGTTTCTTCCAAATTCTAAGCCAATTGATGGACTTCGAGTCATGCGAGCGGCTTCTCTCCCTAGTCTCATATACTTAGGAATACTGATTCGTGCGTCTGGTGTGCTGAGGTGTTCATTATTCAGTCCAAATGCCTTTTGCACAGGGAGTGGATCAATATTGTGTTCGGCTAGCGTATTGAGGACGACGCTAGCAAAGTTAACTGTGATATCGCCTAGCGACAGTTTCTGAATAGGAATCATTCTCTTATGTTAGCGTAAATG
The DNA here is from genome assembly GCF_001635725.1 of Oleiphilus sp. HI0066. Taxonomy (NCBI): domain Bacteria; kingdom Pseudomonadati; phylum Pseudomonadota; class Gammaproteobacteria; order Oceanospirillales; family Oleiphilaceae; genus Oleiphilus; species Oleiphilus sp. HI0066. The sequence goes on along the minus strand of NZ_LWFH01000025.1, from coordinate 26,196 downwards.
TTTAATAAAGTGATAAAAATGTTTACTGATGTTATTGATGCGGCCTTGTGTACTCGGTAATTTATTGCCTCGCTCTTATTTGAGTGTTTGTACAATCGCTTTTATAGGCGTGAACGTAAGATAGGTTTTTGGAGAAAATAATGACGCAGCAAGCAGGCCAAAGTTACCCGAATTTATTAGAGCCATTAGATCTTGGCTTTACGACTCTCAAGAATCGTGTGTTGATGGGTTCAATGCATACCGGTCTTGAAGAGTCTCCAAATGGCTTTGAAAAAATGGCCGCATTCTATGCTGAACGTGCTGCAGGTGGTGTTGGCATCATTGTAACGGGCGGTATTGCGCCAAATCCCGAGGGAGCTGTTGGCCCGGGTGCAGGAAAAATGAGTACGCCAGAAGAAGCTGAACACCATAGAGTTGTCACTGAAGCGGTACACAAAGAAGGTGGAAAAATCTGTATGCAGATATTGCATGCAGGGCGTTACGCTTATCACCCTATGCAAGTCGCACCCTCTGCGATTAAAGCGCCGATCAATCCCTTTGTTCCAAAAGAGTTAGATGAAGAGGGTATTGAAGAACAGATTGAAGCGTTTGCGAATAGTGCTGCAATGGCTCAGTTAGCCGGCTACGACGGTGTCGAAGTAATGGGCTCTGAAGGCTACTTTATTAATCAGTTTATCGTTTCTCACACAAACAAGCGTACAGATCGGTGGGGCGGTTCTTACGAAAATCGTATTCGCTTGCCAATCGAAATTGTCCGCCGTGTGCGTGAGCGTGTTGGTGAAGAGTTCATCATTATTTATCGTCTTTCGATGCTTGATCTAATTGAAGACGGAAGCACTTGGGAAGAGGTTGTTCAGTTAGCGAAAGAAATTGAAAAAGCGGGTGCAACGATCATCAATACCGGGATTGGTTGGCACGAGGCGCGAGTTCCAACGATTGCTACGATGGTTCCGCGAGCGGCTTTCACAAAAGTGACGGCGAAGTTGAAAGGCGAGATAGGTATTCCTCTTGTAACGACGAACCGCATCAACACGCCTGACGTTGCGGAAGATGTATTGGCAAATGGTCACGCCGATATGGTGTCTATGGCACGACCTTTCCTTGCGGACTCTGATTTTGTAAATAAATCTGCAGAAGGTAAGGCGAACGAAATCAATACATGTATTGGTTGTAACCAGGCATGCTTAGATCATACCTTCTCAATGAAGTTGACCTCGTGCTTGGTAAACCCTCGCGCATGTCATGAAACAGAGCTTAGCTACGTTAAGACGGCTTCTCCTAAGAAAATTGCCGTGGTTGGTGCAGGTCCAGCTGGCCTTGCAGCTTCTACCGTAGCAGCTGAGCGTGGCCACGATGTGACCTTATTTGATCAAGCGAGCGAAATTGGCGGGCAGTTTAATATCGCTAAATTGATTCCGGGTAAGGAGGAGTTTTACGAAACGCTTCGTTACTTCGGTGAAATGATCAAAAAGCATGGTGTAGATCTTCAGTTGAATACGCGTGTTGAAGTGGAAGATTTAAAAGCGCAAGGCTTTGATGAAGTCATCCTAGCAACAGGCATCAAACCTCGTACTCCTGAGATTCCGGGTGTTGAACACGAGAAGGTAGTGACCTACCTTGAAGCGTTAAAAGGCGCTAAGCCAATTGGTAAAAAAGTTGCTGTTGTTGGTGCGGGCGGTATTGGTTTTGATGTTTCAGAATTCATCACGCACAAAGGCGAGTCGCCAAGCTTGAATATTCCTGCGTTCATGGAGGAATGGGGTGTTGATCTAAATATGGATCATCAGGGTGGCATTAAGGGTGTCCAGCCCGTTCATCCTGAAGTTGAGCGAGAAGTGTATTTGCTTCAACGTAAGTCTTCTAAAGTAGGAAAAAACCTTGGCAAGACAACTGGTTGGATTCATCGTACGTCTTTGAAGCATCGAAATGTTAAGCTGGTTAACTCTGTTAATTACGAAAAGATCGACGATGACGGTTTTCATGTAATGATTGGCACGGAACCTAAAGTGCTTGATGTCGATACCATTATCATTTGTGCAGGCCAAGATCCTTTGCGAGAGCTACAAGATGGTCTGGAATCATCAGGTGTTAACGTGCACCTTATTGGCGGTGCGGATGTTGCTGCTGAACTGGATGCTAAACGCGCAATCAATCAAGGATCTCGTTTAGCGGCTGAGCTATAAGCACGTTTGTGTTGATATGAATATAAAGGGCCTGTTGGCCCTTTTTTTATATTTGTGAATTAAGTCTGTCTGAGCAATAAAAGAAAACAGTGTGCTTCTTCTAGCATCATCTAAACTTTCGGTTAGATAAGTTTAAATTGATGGTGTTTTTGGGGTAATTATGGGGCAGGCAGCCAACGAAGCCGTTTTCTTTATGAAGAACAACTCGGTTTCGCGTCAAATGTTGTTTTCGGAATTCGAAGCATTACTAGATGGTTTAAGTTCGATTCCGGAATATGTGGATGAAGATGCTCATGCTGTGTATACGGTCATTGACGGGTATGGCGATATTGACGCGCTTGTCTTTTTCAAAATTTACTTTGACGAAGAAAGTCATGCAGACACCTCATGGAATCTTCCTGTCGAGAAACTAGCCTCAATTAGCGGTAGTGGCCCAGATCTGGGCGGAGGACCAATTCGCTTAGCTTGTCGTTCTCAGTGTTCGATTAATTGGCACCAAGAGGATCTTTGGGATCCAGATATGAATCCTGGAACGAATGATTTTTTAGCGGTTCGCAAAGCGGTCAATACCAATCGTTTACGATTTAGGTTTCAAGAAAAACCAGAGGGAGAACCTGTTGGCATTCCAACTCTTGGTGCTAGCGATAATGAAGATGATTTACCTGTTTTAGGTGGCTCTGATCAAAGCTCTACAGCGATTGATGCGGATGCAGATAAACGAGTTAAGTTAGCGCGTATTCTGAAAGAGCAGCGCTTACGGATTCGTACCCTAGAAAAGCACAAGGAACGATCAAACTCTGAAATTGATCGTGAACAGCGCATTATTGTTCATGCATATAAAAATGAAATTCAATCCCTCAAACAAAATCTCGAGCAGCTCAAGGTAAGTAACGAACGCTTGCAAGAAAAGTTAAGTTCTCGAAATGAGCAGTATATTGATCTGCAAGATAAAGTGAGTGGCCAAACTCAGGTGGTAGAAGAGCTTCAAGAGAAGCTTAAAAATGCGAGCTCTGAAGAGAAAGATGCGCTAGAGAAGCAGAAACTAGAAGCTGAAATCGTTTTGTTGCGAGAGCAATTAGATCGTAGAGACTTGGATTTAGCATACCGCGATGAGCGGGAAGATTTACTTCGCGCAGAATTGGAAGAGCTTAAAGAGACAATGTCTGATGGTTTGGGCTCGAATGATTTGGTTGAAAAGCTAAAAGAGATGGAAGTTGTTTATGTGGCGTATCACGCGGGTGTGGGTCATATATCAATGACATCGATTGACATACTTCGTTATGCCGAGAACCCAATGGCATTCGTGGCTGAAAAAGCAAAAGTCAGCGAGAAGGTTTACCGTGCTTGGTTAGCGCATTTTGAAAGCCCGTTGTGTCAGGAACCCCATGATGACGGTACTTTGTGCCATAACAAAGTGCGTGTTTGTGATAACCCTACTGATTTTGAAGTAGGTATTAGTGATCGTTGCGATCTGCATCGTATGGATATTTGATATGCAGGGTCTAAACGGGGAAGTCACTTTCCATGAGATGGCGCAAGATTTTGAGCATCCTCTGGAAATTTCTTCGTATGACTTGTCAGGTATAGTTGATCGCTATTTTGATACTAGTCGGTATCGTGAGCTCAGAGTGGATGTACTGCGGCTTGATAAAGTGCATCCATTTATCTCAGGAAATAAATGGTTTAAGTTAAAGCACTATTTGCTCTCTGCATCGCAGCAGAATATTTCTCATCTCGTCAGTTTTGGCGGCCCCTTTTCCAATCATCTTCACGCACTTGCCTATGCAGGTTATTTATTTGGTTTTCGCACGACTGGCATCGTAAGAGGGCATGCTCCGGTTTCCGATAAATTATCACCGACACTACAAGATTGTCTTAAGTGGGGGATGAGTTTGGAGTGGATGGATAGGCAAGATTATCGTCGTCATGCTGAAGTACCTGGTTTGGAACATGTTCAGGCGCTGTTTCCTCCCTCCCTTGTGATTCCTGAAGGTGGTGAAGGGGTTGATGGGGTAAAGGGTGTGGCGTCCCTATTTCAAACGCTTGATCTAGATCGATACGATCTAATTTTAACGCCGGTTGGTTCGGGTACAACGTTAGCGGGCCTGCATAATGGAGTGGGTGACTCTGCAAGGGTTGTAGGTGTGTCAGCATTGAAGGGGGCAGAGGATCTGTCGCAACGGGCTGCCAAATACATTCCAGGTAAGAGTCCCGAGCAGGTTGAAATTTGGCATGATTATCACCATGGTGGCTTTGCTAAAATGTCGCCGCTTTTAAGAAACTTCATTTCTAGTGTTCAATCAGAATACGGCCTGATGTTAGATCCGGTATATACCAGCAAAGCGCTATATGCTTTAGTGCATCAGTTTGCGCATCATAAGTTGGGTGAGTCAGTAAATGCTATGTTGCTTCATACTGGTGGGCTTCAAGGTTGGAGAGGGTTTCGATCTTCCTGAATTTGTTCGTAGCCTTTGTTTAACCATGTGCCGTGCACCACGAATAAAAGCTTGGCTTGTTTTGATTTTTTGTCAGTAGCTAAAACTAAAATAGCCCGCCCTTCTTTCTCTACATCTTGCTCTATTGATTCTTGCAGCTCTGATAAGTTGAGCGCGTCGTTTTGCTCTACCTGAATGTCGAGCCATTGCTTCTTTTTTAAGACAAAAAATGTGTCAGCCCAAGGATGTAATGCATACCAATCCTGAAACTCTGATACATGAACCCATACGCTATGCTGGTAGGCGTCTTCGTTTACATCTTCAAGGCTCATTTGATCTCTTAATACAGAGTTGAATGGTAGAAATAACCTGCCGCGAATAATACATTCCGTGGAAAACGGCGGTGCACCAAAGTGCTCTAGGCTAGAGAATGTTTCTTGGTGTTCGCTGAGTCTCAGTTGGTGTTCATTAAGATGTCGCAGTTTTATATCGAGCCGATCAATTTGGTTTGGGCCGACCCAATATGTTTGAGTAGATGAACCGGAAGAGTACGGCACGCCGAGATAGAACTTAATAGCGAGCTCTTGGTGAATAATTTGTTCAGTGTGTTTGTCGTGTACTAGAAAATCAAACTCGCCAAGTGTCACGCCGTCGACATTGATTTGAAGGTTTTTGGCCAGTAGTTCATATCGTTCACTGTATTCTAGGTAGCATTGCCAGAGCGACTCTACATGAGGGCCTAGAAAGTGACTGTTACTGTTCTGAAGTATTTCCTCGAGTTGCGGTCTAAGGCGCTGCTCATTAAGTTTGTCATCGAAAGATGCGCAGGTCTTATGCAATGCCGCAATGGTCTGAACATCGATGTTTACGATGTCTTTCTGCGCGATAAGCCAGTTCAAATTATTTAGCGCGAGCTTGATGTGATCTATTGAAGAATAAGATTTGTATTGCAGCTTAGAAACCATTTGTAATGCAATTTTCTGATACTATTGTCGTAAGTCTAAATTGCTTCGGTTAAAAAATCCCACAGCTAGAGCAAAAAAATCTCTTTAAGTGCTTCTTTGGAGTCACCCTTTTTTATGGAAAATTTTACGCATATTGGTTTGATTGGCCGCCTCGGTAGTGCAACGGTCATAGAAACGTTGCGCCGTTTGAAACGCTACCTCGTGTCAGAGGGGTACCATATTATTCTTGAGGAGCAAGTGGCTGAATTAATGCCAGGTCATGGTTTGCAGGTATCTAGCGTAAAGATGATGGGTGAGGTGTGCGACCTTGTTATTGTAATTGGTGGCGACGGAAGCCTATTAGGAGCAGCTCGGGAACTCGCTAAATCAAACGTTCCTTTATTAGGAGTGAATCGTGGGCGATTAGGTTTTCTTACGGATATTTCTCCTGAACAAATTGAAGATGGAGTCGATGCCGTTTTAGAAGGTGACTATGTCGAAGAAAAACGCTTTTTACTTGATGTATTGGTGCGCCGAAATGGTGAGCCGGTCGGTTACGGTTCAGGTTTGAATGACATTGTTCTGCATCCTGGTAAATCGACACGAATGATCGGCTTTGATCTCTTTGTTGAGGGACAATTCGTATATAGCCAGCGCTCTGATGGTTTGATTGTCAGTACCCCAACAGGATCAACCGCATATTCTTTGTCTGCAGGTGGCCCTCTTCTCCATCCCAAGTTAGATGCAATTGCTCTTGTTCCAATGTTCCCTCATACGCTGAGTAGCAGACCTATTGTGGTAGACGGGAAAAGTGAAATAAAGATTGTGATTGGTGAAGCGAACGAGATATATCCACAAGTAAGTTGTGATGGCCAGTATCACATTCCTGTAGCGCCAGGTGACACAGTTAGTATCACCAAAAAACCTTACTTAGTAAGATTGATTCATCCAACCTCGCACAATTTCTATGAAACGTGTCGTAAGAAGCTAGGTTGGGCTCATAACTTAATTGAGAGTTAAGTGACGTAGTATGAGTGAACATGTTCAAGGTTATGACCTGATCGGTGACGTTCATGGATGCGCCCAAACGCTAGAAAAGCTGCTGCTTAAAATGGGCTATCAACATGAAAACGGATGTTTTCGCCATGATAGTCGAAAGGTCATTTTTGTTGGTGATATTGTCGACAGAGGTCCTCGTATTCGCGAGGCTCTTCATATCGTTAAAAACATGGTGGATGCTGGCCAGGCTGAAATTGTGTTGGGTAATCATGAATATAATGCGATGTGTTATTGCACGCGTGGTCGCGATGCCGAAGATCATTTGTTCTTGCGTGAGCATAACGCGCGTAATCATCGCCAAATACGCGAAACGCTGGAGCAGTTTGAACCATACCCCGAAGAATGGCAGATGTTCCTGTCATGGTTTCATACGATCCCCTTGTATCTCGACAAGGGCCATTTTCGAGTCGTGCATGCTTGTTGGGATCGCCATGCTATCGAACATTTTAATACGATGAGTCCTTCTCGTAGCTTGTCGATGGATATGTTGTATGAGTCTGCTCGCGATGGAACCTTTCTAGAAAAAATGGTCGATCGCATGACGCGAGGCACATCATTAAAGCTTCCTGATGGGGAGAGCATCGTTAGTAAGGATGGGTATATCCGCAATATGTTCCGGACTAAGTTTTGGAACGATGACCCTAAAACCTATTCAGATGTTGTATTTCAGCCTGACCCATTGCCTGATGGATTGCTGGATCGAAAACTCTCTGAGCAAGAGTTAGATCATTTGATGTATTACGGCAAAGACGAGGTGCCAGTATTTGTTGGTCACTATTGGATGTCGGGAGCCCCCGCTCCTATCACGCCAAATGTTGCTTGCCTGGACTATAGTGCCGTGAAATACGGAAAATTAGTCGCTTATCGTATGGATGATGAAATGGCACTAGATGCTAATAAATTTGTCTGGGTAGATGTCACGCCATCATGAATGAAGTAGCACGCGTATCGATCGATAAAAATCTACAGCCTTTTTCAGAATGGTTACGTCGCCAGGGCGTTGAGCACCGAATCTCTGAGCTAGGTGGAGAGTTAGTGCTAGAACTTCAGCGCTTAGAGAATAAGGATCAAGTTCTAGAGGCTTTGAATTCGTACTTGGAGCATCCTGAATTAGAGCAGCAGTTATCTGCTGCGAATGCGGCCTCGTCACCTTTAAAGGTGCGTTTCTCTGCTGGGTATGATCGTGTAACACCGCAACAGGCTCCACTCGTTTTTATAGTCATTTCTCTTTGTGTGCTCGTTGCTTGGTTAACGGATCTTGGTGGAGGTGGTGAAGTCTTAAGAGCTCTACTGATCGTCAATCCTTTCGATATTTCGATGAACTTGAATTCTATTGAGGGGCGTTGGTCTGCATTGGTCGAAACCATGCAGTCTGGAGAGATATGGCGTTTATTCTCGCCAGATATGCTTCATTTTAGTCTCTTGCACATTGTTTTTAACTTGTTGATGTTTTGGATTCTAGGCGGGCAGCTTGAGTATCGAAAAGGTGCGCTCGCATTATTTGTGTTGATCGTTGTTGTCTCTGTCATATCGAATGTCGCGCAACTTTTAGATGGCGGCTATTTGTTTGGGGGATTGTCGGGTGTTGTGTACGGCTTGTTTGGCTATACCCGAGTTTGGTCGCATTATGATCGTCGCGTTTTCATGCCGGATGGATTATTTAAGTTTGCGTTGGTCTGGTTGGTAATTGGTTATACGCCACTAACAGAATGGATTGGCTTAGGGGCTATGGCTAATTCAGCGCATTTGTACGGATTGTTAAGTGGCCTTGTTTTAGGTTGGCTTGTGTTTGGTTTAACGGCTAAGCGCAATAGCGCGCCATGAAAATGGTCTAGGGGGAGATATATGAATTTTGAAGATGCTGCAAAGCAGCTAGACCCAGAGTTGTATGAAAGATTTAAAAAGGCACTGGAATTAGGAAAGTGGCCCGACGGCCGAACGTTGACGAAAGAGCAAAAAGAAATCTGCTTACAAACAGTGATCGTTTACGAAGACGCTCACGATATTCCTGAGAAAGATCGTGTTGGGTATGTGGATACCACGAAGAAAAAGAAAAAAGGTGATGATCCATCTGATGAAGTGCCTTTGCGTGTGTTGCACTAGAGCAGAATTAATAAAAATATAAGAGGTTATTTTGGAATTATTAGCGCGTGGTCGTTTGCAGAAAATGGCAGTCGATCATCAGACGCCAATCGCTTATCAACTTCATGTAGGTGATTCGGCCTTAAATATGTCTGAGTATCTGGGTAAGCCAATGAAGTTTGTATTTGAACAAGAGATTCGTTGTTCAAATTGCCAGAGAGTCACAAAGAAAAGTTTTAATCAAGGCTTTTGCTATCCGTGTTTTCAAAAGCTTGCGAGCTGCGATAAATGCATCATGAGTCCTGAATTGTGTCATTACGAAGAAGGGACGTGTCGCGAGCCAAGATGGGGTGAAATGCATTGTTTGCAACCGCATGTCGTATATTTGGCTAACTCGAGTGGTCTAAAAGTAGGTATAACGCGAGGCACACAAGTTCCCACGCGCTGGATCGATCAAGGCGCAATTCAAGCATTGCCTATCGCGCAGGTTTCTAGCCGTAAGCTTTCTGGTTTAATTGAAAATAAGCTAAGAGAGTGGGTAGGGGATAGGACTAATTGGCGCAAAATGCTTAAGCATGATGTAGAGGTAATGGATCTCGCTGCAGAGCGTGAACGTTTGTTTGCAGAGGTTGGCGACTACCTGTCTGAGCTGAAGCAAGACTATCCAGATGAGCACATAGAATGGCTTATAAGCGGCAATGAATATTCATTTGAATACCCTCATTTGGCTTGGCCTGAAAAAGCGAAAACATACAATTTGGATAAGACGCCAGAGATTGAAGACACATTGATGGCAATAAAAGGGCAGTATCTAATTTTCGAACAAGCTTGTTTAAATATTCGAAAATATGGCTCGTATGAAGTTTCAATTTATGCCTAAGCAATTATGCATAGCGAGGGCTCTAGGAATACAAAGATGAAAGACGCAGCAGCAAACATCACATATCTAAAAGACTATCAAAAACCGAACTTCCTCGTAGAGAGTATTTCTTTGAGCTTTAAGCTATTCGAGGACGGCGCTGAAGTAACGAATCTTATGCACGTTGTTAAAGATTTGGATTCCGAGTCGACAGAGTTGGCGTTGGACGGCGAAGAATTAGAATTGCGCTCGGTCAGTATTGATGGAGCTCTATTAAATAGTGATCGTTACTTGGTGACAGAGTCCGGTCTAAGCATCTCAGATATGCCGGCAGACTGTCAGTTAGAAATCGTGACGTGGATTAAGCCTCAAGAGAACAAGCGATTAGAAGGACTCTACAAGTCATCGACAATGTTCTGTACCCAATGTGAAGCCGAGGGTTTTCGACGCATTACTTACTATCTCGACCGTCCTGATGTCTTAACGATCTTTACGACAAGAATCGAGGCAGATAAATCCTTGTATCCAAATTTGCTATCGAATGGCAATTTGATTGAATCAGGCGAATTGGATGGAGGACGTCATTTTGCGGTTTGGAATGACCCCTTCCCGAAGCCGTGTTATTTGTTTGCACTCGTAGCGGGTAATTTGCATTGTCAAAAAGATACCTTCACGACAATGAGTGGTCGAGAGGTGCGTCTCGAAATTTTTGTCGAACACAAAAACTCAACTAAGTGTGATTATGCCCTTGATGCTTTGAAACGCTCTATGAAGTGGGATGAAGAGGTCTATGGTCGTGAGTATGACCTCGATATTTTCATGATTGTCGCGGTCGATGACTTCAATATGGGGGCCATGGAAAACAAGGGCTTGAACATTTTTAATTCTTCTTGTGTTCTAGCAAAACCCGATACCACGACAGATGCTTCATATCAGCGTATTGAAGCGATCGTTGCGCATGAGTATTTCCATAATTGGTCGGGTAACCGGGTCACGTGTCGAGACTGGTTCCAGCTAAGCTTAAAAGAAGGATTTACGGTTTTTCGTGATGCAGAGTTTTCTGCTGATATGAATTCACGTGTTGTAAAACGTGTCGAAGACGTTGCTTTACTCCGCACTGCGCAGTTTGCCGAAGACGCTGGCCCTATGTCGCACCCTGTACGTCCTGCCTCGTATATGGAGATCTCTAATTTCTATACCTTAACCGTGTATGAAAAAGGCGCAGAAGTTGTGCGTATGCTCCATACCTTGTTAGGCGCTGAACTGTTCCGCAAGGGATCTGACTTATACTTTGATCGCCATGATGGGCAAGCCGCAACGACGGATGATTTTGTTGCAGCAATGCAAGAAGTCTCAGGAAAAGATCTGAGTCAATTTAAGCGTTGGTATACGCAAAGTGGAACGCCAAGAGTAAACGTCTCGAGTGAGTTTGATGCGCAAGCGCAAACTTACATATTGCACTTTGAGCAATCATGTCCGCCCACGCCTCAGCAGGAAGTCAAAGAGCCGTTCGTTATCCCGATTGAGCTAGCCTTACTTAATGGGGATGGTGGCGAACAAGCGTTGTCTGCATTTGGTGGTCAAAAAAGCGCAGTTTTTGAGTTGACCGAGAAAACACAAAGCATTGTTTTGGAAGGCATTCCAGAAGAACCCATTCCGTCGTTGTTGCGCGGCTTCTCTGCCCCAGTAAAACTAAATTATAACTACACACAACATCAGCTTTTGTTTTTGATGGCGAATGATTCAGACGGTTTTAACCGCTGGGATGCTGCGCAAAGCCTAGCATTGCTTGAATTGAATGCCATGATCTCAACGGTGAAGAACGGTGGTAATGCTCAGCTCTCTAGTGCCTATGTCGGCGCGATTCGAAGCATCATTAGCAACGAGTCATTAGACAAAGCGATGGTCAGCAAACTGTTGCAACTGCCAAGTGCTGCTTATCTGATTGAGCTAGCAGAAGAAGCTGATGTGGATGCTATTTGTACTGCGCGAAATCTCGCTCGTAAGCAATTAGCGTTCGATTTACAGAAGGAACTGGTTGCATGTTATCAGCGTAATCAGGGGTGCGAGAAAGGCCTAAGTTACGCTGAAATGTCTGTTCGAGGGCTTCGAAATACTTGTTTAGCACTGTTGTCAGCCAATGCGAATGATGAATTCATGAGCCTTTGTCGCAAGCAGTTTGTTAATGCTCAGAATATGACAGACCAAGTTGGAGCATTGTCTGCCATGATTGCCTCGGGCAACAAGCAAGATGCCGATGACTTATTGGCACGTTTTTATGATCAGTGGAAAGAAGATGCTCAGGTTATGGAGTTATGGTTCTCTGTGCAATCGTCAGCGTCTTCATATGCTGATTTAACACACATTCAATCGTTGATGGAGCATCCTGATTTTGATTTCTTGAATCCAAATAAACTGCGTTCGGTTGTAGGTGTTTTTGCAAATCAGAATTTAGAGAATTTCCATAAGTTAGATGGTTCAGCTTATGCCTTCTTGGCAGACCAAATCATAAAGTTGGACGATCTAAATCCTCAAATCGCCTCGCGATTAGCCACGCCGTTGACGCGTTGGAAAAAATATAATCCTGCACGCCAAGCATTGTTACGAAGTCAGTTAACGCGAATTCAAGGCAAGTCGAATCTTTCTAAAGATCTTAGAGAGGTGGTTGATAAGAGTCTCGTATCATAAACGCATATCTCATTTTTAACGGAAAGCATGCATGGCATGCTTTCCGTATTTGCTCAAATCTTACGTTAAAACATAGGCTTAAGCCTTCCTCTTGAAATAATTTATAACAAAAATTCGTTAGACAGAGACGAAATTTCTGCTAAAAGTTAATTAGATATAGTTATAAAACTGCATTGGCTTTTCAGATCCTTTTCTTGTGGATCAGCCTTGTTTTAATAAAGGAAATCTCATGACAATAAGAACATTGCTTTTAGGCTCGGTGCTTGCTTGCGGTACGTTTGCTGCGAGTGTTGATGCGAAAGTATCGCAAGCTGAGGCCGATAAACTGGGCAAGTCCCTTACGCCGTTTGGCTCTATAATGGAAGGCAATGAAGCGGGTACGATACCTGCTTGGAATGGTGGTCTAAAGACGCCGCCGGCTGGATATGAAGGGGCAGGGCACCATCATGTAGATCCTTTTCCCGATGACAAAATTAAATTCAGCATTGATAAAAGCAACTATCCAGGCTTTGAGAAATATATGACTCCAGGGCAATACGCCTTGATGGAAGCTTATCCAAATAGCTTTTCAATGGATGTTTACCCAACTCGACGCACACATGCTATGCCGGATTGGGTAAATCAAAATACGAAAGAAAATGCGACGACCGCTACCTTGTCAAAGGGCGGTGTGGGAATTAATGACGCATACGGTGGCATCCCATTTCCAATACTTCATGGCAGCAATCAAGACAAAGCTTTGCAAGCGATCTGGAACCATTTAACACGTTGGCGCGGTATTTTTCTTGAAGGTCGCTACACAGAGGTTGCCGTTCAAAGAGATGGCCGATTCACGCCTATAACCAAGCAACAAGAGGTTTTCTTTAACTTCCATAACCCAGAGGGAAGCTTTAAAGAAATGGATAACATCTTGTTCTATTTCTTAACCTTTAACAAAGCGCCTGCGCGACTTGCTGGTGGTGCTTTGCTTGTTCACGAAACATTAGACCAGTCTGAAGATGCACGCCAAGCATGGGATTACAATGCTGGACAGCGCCGTGTGCGTCGTGCTCCAAACTTAGCTTACGATTCTCCGATTGCTTCATCGGATAATACTCGTACCGCTGACGACACAGATATGTATAATGGCGCGCCTGATCGCTATGATTGGGAATATAAAGGCGTTCAGGAAATCTTTATTCCGTACAATAACTATAAGATTGGGCGTGAGGGTGTTAAATACGATGACTTAGTTATGCCTGGGCACTTGAACCCAGAGTATGTGCGCTGGGAATTACACCGAGTGCATGTCGTAGAAGCAAACCTCAAAAAAGGAGCTCGCCACATATACAAGAAGCGAGTGTTTTATATAGATGAAGACTCTTGGAGTATTGCTTTGGTTGATCAGTATGACAACCGTGGTGAGCTTTGGAGAGTAAGCGCTGCAATGCTGAAAAACTATTACGAATTGCCGGGCACTTGGACTACCTCGGATGTTTTTCATGACTTGCAGTCGCGTCGATATAGTGTCAATGGATTGTACTCTGAAGAACGACAGGCCCCTTTGTTTGAAAGCAAGGTTCCTGGTAAACGTTATTTTAAGCCGCAGTCTTTGCGTCGCCGAGCACGATAACCATCTTATAGTTACATGACGCTCCATTAAATGGGGCGTTTGAACGTTTTAAGGATAATAGATGAATTCTATTTTTCATCGCTGTTTTGGTCTTCTAGGGGGACGAAAGCTAGCGCAAGCATTTATAGGGGCGAGTGTTGTAGGTAGCTCGTTTTCGCTTCAAGCAACGGATGTATTAAATACTCCTTCCTACCCTTCTGAATTAGCCTCTGAATATTTATTGGTTGATATTGAAAATCTTGGTCAGCGTTTAGTTGCTGTTGGCGCGCGAGGCCACATTATTCATTCTGATTCGCGAGGATCTTCTTGGCAGCAAGCGGATGTTCCTGTATCTGTTTTACTCACTGCTGTTGATTTTGTCTCGTCGGATAAAGGGTGGGCAGTTGGTCATGGCGGAGTCATTCTGCATTCAAATGACGGTGGTTTAAGCTGGGTGAAACAGTTTGATGGTAACCAAGCTAATCAATCCATCATAGAGCAAGCCGAAGCTTACATCGCTGAGTTAGAGTTTGAATTAGATGAAAGTGGTGGCTCAGACGAAGATCTCGAGTATGAACTTGAAGATGCTCAATATGCGCTCGAGGATGCTGAACTTGATGCTGAAATTGGTGCGTCAAAGCCTTTCTTAGATGTTGCATTTTTGACTGACACGCATGGTTTTGCAGTGGGTGCTTATGGGTTTTTGTTCGAAACGACAGATGGTGGTCGCACATGGGAAAATGCCGGCGACCGTCTGGATAACTTAGATCGTTTTCATTTGAACGCGATTAAGGTTCTTGAAGGTGGCAATTTGATCATTGCAGGTGAAGCGGGTGTGTTGTTTACCTCAAGTGATAAAGGTCAATCTTGGGATACGGTAAATAGTCCGTATGAAGGTTCGTTTTTCGGTGTTTTGCCTCTCAAGGATAAAAACAGCGCCTTGGTATTTGGTCTCCGTGGAAACTTGTTTAAGACCGTCAATGCTGGTCGCTCGTGGTCAAAAGTTGATTCGGGCACAGAAAGTTCACTGATGGGCGGTGCGTTAGATGGTAATAAGCAAATTAGCATTACTGGTAATGCAGGGACTGTGATAGTCAGCAATGATGGCGGTGAAACATTCTCTTCGTATTCCCGCGCAGATCGTTTAGGTCATACTGCGATGGTTTACATTACTCGTGATCGTTTGGCGCTCGTGGGTGAGTCTGGCGTGGAGTTAGTTAGTCCATCAGGCAAGAATCTTTAGACAATTTTTACTAGTGATAGTGTAAGAGGATTTACGAATGGCAAATGCCGATCAAAGTTCTGCGGGAACGAACAATAGTGTTGGTTCCGGTACGGTCGCGGAGCGCTTAATATTTAAAAATCGCCCAGTGATTCTGGGGATTTTTCTTCTAATAACCGCTTTTTTAGGCTTTAACGCAGCCCAAATAAAACCCGATGCATCTTTTGAGCGATTGATTCCGTTAGAGCATGAGTTTGTTCAAAATATGATGGACAACCGTTCTGATTTGGAGAATTTAGGAAACTTTATTCGTATTGCTGTAGCAGCGAAAGATGGAGATATTTTTAACAAAGCGTACATGGAGACGCTTAGTGAATTGACTGATGAGGTGTTTTATCTCTCGGGTGTTGACCGATCATCTTTGAAGTCTCTTTGGACGCCAAACGTGCGTTGGGTCGAAGTAACCGAAGATGGTTTTCAGGGTGGCCCTGTTATTCCTAACGGTTATGATGGTTCTCAAGCATCATTGGATCAGTTGCGTGCCAATATATTGAAGTCTGGTCAAGTTGGTAGTTTAGTTGCCGATGACTTCAAATCGACCATTATTTATGCGCCGTTATTTGAAATTAACCCAGAAACTCAAGAGCCTCTCGATTACCAAGCGTTCTCTAAAGAGCTTGAGGAAAAGGTTCGCGAGAAATACCAAGCATCTAATCCAAATATTTCGATTCATATTGTAGGCTTTGCGAAAAAAGTCGGTGACTTGATTGACGGTATTGGTGCGATCGCGACGTTCGCGCTTGTTACTATCGGTTTAACACTTAGCTTCTTGTATATCTATTCTCGCTGTCCAATCGCGACAGTGATTCCAATTGTGACTTCTATTGTCGCTGTTATTTGGCAGCTCGGTTTATTGCGTTTGTTTGGTTATGGGCTCGACCCGTATTCGGTGCTAATTCCATTCCTGGTATTTGCGATTGGTATTAGCCACGGTGTTCAAATTGTAAATCAGATTGCTGTTCAGCAAGCCTCGGGCCTAAATGCGCTTATGAGTGCACGCATGGCATTTCGTAACTTAGTGCGTCCGGGCATTTTGGCTTTAGTGAGTGATGCGATTGGTTTCTTAACGTTGTTCTTCATTGAGATTGAAGTTATTCGTGACCTAGCTGTTGCCGCAGGTCTAGGTGTCGCTGTGATCATTGTGACGAACCTTATTTTGCACCCAGTGATGATGTCTTATACCGGTTTGAGTAAAGGCGGACTGAAGCATGCGAAGAAGGTTGAAATGAGTGATCATAAACCATGGCGTGTGCTTTCATTTATGTCTCATCAGAGTATTGCACCTATCTCTATTATGATTGCGATCCTAGGCTGTGTAATTGGTCTGTACTATCAAAAAGATCTAAAAATTGGTGACTTAGATCGTGGTGCTCCGGAGCTAAGGCCAGACTCCAGATACAACCTAGATAATGAATTTATTATTGATAACTACAGTACCAGTGCTGATATTCTTGTTGTGATGGTGAAAACTCCGCCAGAGCAATGTGCTTCGTATGAGTTATTGGACGTAATGGATCGCATGCAATGGCGTCTAGAGAATGTTGAAGGTGTGCAATCTACAGCGTCGCTCGTAACGGTCTCTAAGCTTGTTACTAAAGCATTGAACGAAGGTAGTTTTAAGTGGTTCGAATTATCGCGTAATCAGTCGATTATCAATTCATCTATTCAACGAGCGCCATCGGGCTTGATGAATACGGACTGTAGTATGACGCCAATGATCGTGTATCTCGATGACCATAAGGCTGAGACACTTGATCGTGTGATACAAGAGATGCAGGTCTTAATTGAAGAGTACCCGAGCGAAAACTATGAGTTCCTGCTCGCGGCAGGTAATGCCGGTGTTGAAGCCGCAACTAATCAGGTGATTGAAAAAGCGAAAACTGTGATGCTGCTTTCTGTTTATGCAGTGGTCAGTTTCTTGTGTTTGATTACCTTCCGTTCGATTGCGGCAGTAGTGTGTATCATCACTCCTCTAGCCTTAACGTCAGTTCTGTGTGAGGCGCTAATGGCGCAATTAGGCATTGGTGTGAAGGTGGCAACTTTGCCAGTTATTGCGCTTGGTGTGGGTATTGGTGTCGATTATGGGATCTATATTTACAGCCAGCTAGAGACTAAGTTGAAAGAAGGCTTGGTTTTGCAGGAGGCTTATTTCCAAACACTTCGTACGACAGGTAAAGCAGTAAGCTTCACTGGTGTTACTTTGGGTATTGGTGTTTGTACCTGGATCTTCTCTCCGATTAAGTTCCAAGCAGATATGGGAATCTTGTTGTTCTTTATGTTCTTGTGGAACATGATCGGTTCAATGTGGTTGCTTCCAGCGCTTGCGCGTTTCTTGGTGAAAACCAAGAAAACGGCATAAATTCTTGAGTACAGTGTTCGATCTAGATATCGGGCGTTGTTCTCACAAATTATTAAATATGGCCGACTTTTATAGTCGGCTGTTTCATTTTGGAGCGAATCGTATAAAATCCGCTCTCTTTTATTTTTTATACCATCATGTGACCCATTGTAGGGGCCACCACTGAAGCGAGGTTGATGTGCCAGTAATTACTCTTCCCGACGGTTCTAGCCGTTCTTTTGATAAAGCAGTCTCCATTTTAGAAGTTGCGCAGGATATTGGTCCTGGTTTAGCTAAAGCGACCATTGCAGGCCGTGTTAATGGCGAATTAAAAGACGCTTGTGATCTCATCGAAGGCGATGCAGAGCTTAGTATTATTACCGGTCGAGATGATGAAGGCGTTGAGATTATTCGTCATTCTTGTGCGCATTTATTAGGTCATGCGATCAAGCAATTGTGGCCTAACACGAAAATGGCAATCGGTCCTGTTATCGAAAATGGTTTCTATTACGACATCGATCTTGAGCACAAGTTAACGGACGAAGATGTCGAAAAACTCGAGAAGCGTATGCTCGAGCTTGCTAAAACGGATTATGACGTTGTTAAGAAAGTGGCAACTTGGCAAGAAGCTGTTGATACCTTCAAAGAACGTGGTGAGACATATAAGTTAGAGATTCTGGAACGTGATATTCCGAAAGATGCGACGCCGGGTCTTTATCACCACGAAGAATATATTGATATGTGTCGTGGGCCGCATGTACCGAACATGAAATTCTGCCATCACTTTAAGTTGATGCGAGTTTCAGGTGCCTACTGGCGCGGTGATTCTGACAACAAAATGCTGCAACGTATTTACGGAACAGCATTCGCGGATAAAAAACAGCTTAAGCAGCATTTAAATCGTTTAGTTGAAGCAGAGAAGCGTGACCATCGTAAGATCGGTAAGAAACTTGATTTGTTCCATATGCAGGACGAAGCGCCTGGATCAGTTTTTTGGCACCCGAAAGGTTGGAAGCTCTTTAATAGCCTTATTGGCTACATGCGTGTGCGTCAAGAGCGTGCCGGTTATATTGAAGTAAATACCCCAGACGTTATGGATCGGAGCCTTTGGGAGACTTCAGGTCACTGGTTTAATTATCGAGAAAACATGTTTACGACTGATACTGAAGATGGTCGTAATTTCGCACTTAAGCCAATGAACTGCCCTGGCTCAGTGCTGATGTTCTCACAAGGTCTCAAGAGCTATAAAGACTTACCTTTGCGCATGGCAGAATTCGGCAAGGTGCATCGCTATGAGCCTTCAGGTTCTTTGCATGGCTTAATGCGCGTTCGCCACTTTACGCAAGATGATGCGCACATCTACTGTACTGAACAGCAGATGGAACAAGAGTGTATTGATGTTGTAGCTCTTGTTTTGGATATCTATAAAGACTTCGGATTTGATGATGTAGTAATCAAATTGTCTACTCGACCAGAAAAGCGTATTGGTAGTGATGAGGTATGGGACAAGTTGGAGGGCGCTTTAAGTAACGCTCTTGAGGCTATGGACTTGGATTATGTTTTGTACCCGGGTGAAGGAGCTTTCTACGGCCCGAAGCTTGAATTTGTGCTAAGAGATGCGATTGGTCGAGATTGGCAGTGCGGTACCTTACAGGTCGATATGAACTTGCCTGAGCGCTTTGATATTTCTTATGTCGATGAAGAGGGTGAGCGTGGCAAACGGCCGGTGATGTTGCACCGAGCTTTGTTCGGCTCTTTAGAACGTTTTATTGGTATATTGATTGAGCATTACGAAGGTGCGATGCCGTTTTGGTTAGCTCCAGAGCAGGCTGTAATCTTAAATATTACCGATAAACAGTCAGAATATTGTGAAATATTGCGAGAAAAGCTATATACACAGGGCTTTAGGGCTCACTTGGACTTGAGAAACGAGAAAATCGGCTTTAAAATCCGCGAGCACACAATTGCCAAGGTTCCTTATTTGCTTGTTGTGGGTGATAAGGAAATGGAAAGTGGGACCGTGGCTGTCCGAACACGCAAGGGTGAAGACCTTGGTGTGATGATTCAAGATCAAGTACTAGAACTATTTGAAAAAGAGTCTAAAAATAAAGGACGTAGCACAGACACTAGTGAGTAGCGTTTAGCTTCCTCACCGCTGTCTTTTTGTTTTTGATTAATTGGAGAATTCGACATTAAGCGAAATAACCAAATGGGGAAGGCGAAGAAGGCCACCATTAATGAGAATATCGTAGCGGACGAAGTACGTTTAATTGCAGAGGATGGCGAACAAGTTGGTATCGTGCCTCTTAAAGATGCTCTTGCAAGAGCGGAAAGCGTGTCTTTGGATCTTGTTCAGATTGCAGATAGCGATCCTGTTGTGTGTAAAATCATGGACTACGGCAAGAAGATATTCGAAGAGAAAAAACAAAAGGCAGCTCAGCGCAAGAAGCAAAAGCAGACCCAAGTTAAAGAAATTAAGTTAAGGCCAGGGACGGAAGAAGGGGATTATCAGGTAAAACTGCGCAACCTGATACGTTTCCTTGAAAATGGGGACAAGGCTAAGGTGACGATTCGTTATCGAGGTCGTGAAATGGCCCATCAGGAGATCGGCATGCAAGCACTTGAAAGGATCGAACGTGATCTTGAAGAGTACGGCACTGTCGAACAGCGACCAAAAATGGAAGGTCGTCAAATGATGATGGTTCTAGCCCCTAAAAAGAGAAAGTAAAACACAGCTGTGGTTACTCGCCACAACTAGGCGCTTTGTTTTACTCAAATATTGATCCAATGCGGAGTGAGTTATTATGCCTAAGATGAAAGTAAAAAGCGGTGCGGCTAAACGCTTTAAAAAGACAGCCAACGGATTCAAGCATAAGCAATCCTTTACTAGCCACATTTTGACCAAAAAGTCGCCAAAGCGTAAGCGTCAGCTTCGCGGTTGCAAGCAAGTTGCAGACGCGGATCAAGCGTCAATCAAGCGCATGTTGCGTATCTAATTGGTTCAAAAAATTTAGTTTAGGAGAACACTATGCCTCGCGTAAAACGTGGAGTTACCGCGCACCGTCGCCACAAGAAAGTATTAAAGCAAGCTAAAGGTTACTACGGAGCTCGTAGCCGAGTATTTCGTGTAGCTAAACAAGCAGTTATCAAAGCTGGTCAATATGCATACCGTGACCGTAAGCAGCGTAAGCGTCAATTCCGTCAATTGTGGATTGCACGTATCAATGCTGGTGCGCGTTTGAACGGTTTGTCATACAGCCGTCTTATTGCTGGCTTGAAAAAATCAAACGTTGAAATCGATCGTAAAGTTCTTGCAGATCTCGCAATGAACGATGCGCCTGTATTTGCAGCGGTTGTTGAAAAGGCTAAATCAGCATTAGCTAACTAAAAGCCGTTTGTGAGGAACTGTTGAAAAGCTAATTTAGATTCAGCAGCCCGCACGAATCGAGCACATTTTAATAGGGGGCTATGCCCCCTATTTTTGTTTTCGGAGAACAATAAATGGAAAACCTAGATCAACTCGTCCAGAGCGCGAACAAGGCGGTATCCGACGCCTCTACTATCGCTGAACTGGATCAGGTACGCGTTGATTATCTTGGTAAGAAAGGCCAAATCACTGCATTACTTAAAGGTCTTGGCAAGCTAGATCCAGCAGAGCGACCAGCAGCTGGTGCTAAGATCAATGAGGCCAAAGAAGCCGTCATGGCTAACCTCAGTACTAAAAAAGATTCTATGGAACAGAAAGCGCTTGAAGCACAGCTCATGTCTGAAGCGGTTGATGTTACCTTGCCTGGTCGAGCTACCGACCTTGGCGGCCTTCACCCGGTAACAAAAACGATGCGTCGAATTGAATCGTTTTTTGCTAAGGCGGGTTATTCAGTTGAAGTGGGTCCTGAGATCGAAGACGACTACCACAACTTTGAAGCGCTTAATATTCCTGGGCATCACCCAGCGAGAGCGATGCATGACACCTTCTACTTCAACGCCAATACTCTTTTGCGTACGCACACTTCACCTGTGCAAGTTCGCACGATGGAAAAGGGTGAACCTCCATTTCGTATGATTTGTCCTGGACGAGTTTATCGTTGTGACTCAGATCAAACGCATACACCGATGTTCCACCAAGTAGAAGGTTTATTGGTTGAGGAAAAAGTTAGTTTTGCCGACCTTAAATCAACGATTGAAGAGTTCTTAAAAGTCTTCTTTGAAAAAGATTTAGAAGTGCGTTTCCGTCCTTCATATTTCCCTTTCACAGAACCATCGGCTGAAGTCGACATCGAATGGGGGCGCAATGCAGACGGCTCTATTAAGTGGCTTGAAGTAATGGGATGTGGAATGGTGCACCCGAAAGTTTTTGAAGCTAGCGGCATTGATGCAGAGAAGTATTCTGGCTTTGCATTTGGTCTTGGTGTTGAGCGTTTAGCCATGCTCCGCTATGGCGTAAATGACTTAAGAATGTTCTTTGAAAACGATCTTCGTTTTCTTCAACAATTTAATTAAAAATAGAAAGTGGAATCTCAATGAAGTTCAGCGAACAATGGCTTAGAGAGTGGGTAAATCCTGCAATTGAAACCGAAGCACTTTTGCATCAAGTTACGATGGCAGGCCTTGAGGTCGATGGTATAGAACGTGTTGCAGGCGAGTTTAGTGGCGTTGTCGTGGCAGAGATCCTTTCTGCTGAACAGCACCCGGATGCTGACAAACTCAGAGTTTGTCAGGTGAGTGATGGCAAAGAAACATTTAATGTGGTGTGCGGAGCTCCGAATGCGCGCGCAGGCATCAAGATTCCTTTTGCTCAAGTTGGTGCGCTATTGCCAGGTAATTTTAAAATCAAGAAAGCGAAACTAAGAGGCGTAGAGTCTTTTGGGATGTTATGTGCAGAAGCGGAACTTGGTTTGGCAGAAAGCTCAGATGGTTTGATGGAATTGCCGCTCGATGCACCTTTAGGTGAATCGGTGTATGAATGGCTAAAGCTCGATGACAACACGATCGAAGTTGATTTGACTCCAAATCGTAGTGATTGTCTCTCAATTGCAGGCCTTGCGCGTGAAGTCGGCGTTTTGAACAAAGAAGCGGTTTCCGCTCCGGTTGTTAATGCACTTAGCGCGACCATTGATGATACCTTCCCGGTCTCACTGACGGCCTCCGAAGCTTGCCCTAAGTATTTAGGACGTGTCATTCGTGGCGTAAATCCAAATGCTGAAACACCATTATGGATGGCAGAGAAACTTCGTCGTTGTGGTCTCCGTAGCATTGAACCCGCTGTTGATGTAACAAATTACATTTTGCTTGAGCTGGGTCAACCTATGCACGCATTCGATTTGAATACATTGAATGGTTCAATCGACGTACGTTTCGCCAAAGCTGGTGAAAAGTTAACGCTCCTAGATGGCCAAGAAGCAGAACTCAGAGATGATACTTTGGTGATTGCTGATGAGAAAGGACCTCTTGCGATGGCTGGCATTATGGGCGGTCAAGACACTGGCGTGACCTCGAAGACTCAAGATGTTTTTCTTGAGTGTGCGTTTTTCTCTCCTTTGGCTATTGCTGGCAAAGCGCGTTCATATGGTCTTCATACTGATTCTTCGCATCGTTATGAGCGAGGTGTCGACCATGAATTGCAACGTACTGCTATGGAACGTGCGACAGAATTACTGCTCCAGATTATGGGCGGCGAAGCTGGTCCAGTTGTTGATACTTCAGATACAGCTAATTTGCCTGAAAAGAGAACGGTACGGTTACGCGCCGAGAAACTTGAGTCTCTGCTAGGTATTTCTATTCCGAGTGATGAGGTTGTAGACATTCTTACTCGCTTAGGTTTGGAGCTTCTTTCAAGTGACGACGTATCGTGGGAGTTTGCGATTCCATCCTATCGTTTCGATATTTCCATCGAGCCAGATTTGGTTGAAGAGGTAGGTCGAATTTATGGTTATAACAATCTTCCTAAAACGACCACTCAAGGCGGATTAAATCTAGTTGCTGATGATGAAGCGACCACGCCTTATCACGTCCTTGAAGATAAGTTGGTAAGTCTCGGTTATCAGGAGGCAATAACGTACAGCTTTGTTGAGCAAACGCAGCAAGATGCATTGGCTCCGAATGAAACGGCAATTCCTTTAGCAAACCCAATCTCGACAGATATGGGCGTAATGCGCACTTCGCTCTGGACTGGTCTACTGAATGCCGCTTCATATAATCAGAAGCGTCAACAATCACGAATTAAGTTCTTCGAAACCGGACTCAAGTTTATTGATGTCGATGGTGAGATTGTTCAAACGCGAATGCTCTCGGGCGTTGTCGTCGGAAATGTCGCTGAAGAAAACTGGTGTAACGAAAAACGTGTTGTTGATTTTTATGATGTGAAAGCTGATTTAGAGGCACTACTCTTTAGTATTGATAAATCAGTCGCGTTTGAGAAAGGTCAAAATAGTGCTTTGCACCCTGGCCAGAGCGCTCAGATTGTGAAGCAAGGTGAAATTATTGGTTATTTCGGTAAATTACACCCTAAATTGCAAAAAACTTTCGATTTGAATGGCTCAGTCTTTCTCTTTGAACTACGCTTAGATGAAACAGTAAAAGGCCAAGTGTCTAATTTTACTGAAGTTTCGAAGTATCCTGGTGTAAGACGCGATCTAGCGATTCTTATAAAAAGTGATGTTTCTTACCAGGATATTGAATCAGTAGTTCGCGAAAATGCGGGTGAAGACTTAGTCGATTTGAACGTGTTTGATGTATATGTTGGCGACAACCTAGGTGATGGTTTGAAGAGCATCGCGATGGGGATGAGTTGGCAGCGTGTGGATCGTACGTTGAATGACGAAGAGATAACTCAATCGTTTGACAAGGTTGTCACTGCACTTTCTGCGAGGTTTGATGCAAAAATAAGGAGTTAGAGCATGGGAGCTTTGACCAAAGCAGATATGGCGGAAAGCCTATATGAGGAAGTTGGTTTGAATAAGCGCGAATCCAAAGAGATGGTTGAAGCGTTTTTTGAAGAGATTTGTGATGCCTTGGCCCACAATGAACAAGTCAAACTTTCTGGTTTTGGTAACTTCGATCTACGCGATAAGAAACAGCGCCCGGGCAGAAATCCCAAAACGGGGGAAGAGATTCCCATTTCTGCTCGTCGTGTGGTAACGTTTAGACCCGGTCAAAAATTAAAAGCAAAAGTAGAAGAATATGCTGGAACCCAGTCATAATCACGAATTGCCGGTTATTCCCGGAAAGCGTTACTTCACAATTGGTGAAGTAAGCGAACTATGTGGCGTCAAAGCCCACGTACTTAGATATTGGGAGCAAGAATTCCCTCAGCTATCGCCTGTTAAACGTCGCGGAAACCGACGTTATTATCAGCGCCAAGATGTCTTGATGATCCGACAGATTAGAAGTCTGTTGTATGATGAAGGTTATACCATTGGCGGAGCGAAGCAGAAGTTGGCGAGTGATTCGGATGGTTCTGATAACGAAAAACCAAATCAGCTAATCAAAGAAATGATTGCTGAGTTGGAAGAAGTATTGGAAGTTCTAAACGCTTAAATTTTCGCGCCTCTTACAACATTATAAAAGCACGCTTCGGCGTGCTTTTTTGTGTATCAGGTTTATTTCTTTTTGGGCCTAAGTTATTATTGCGCCGTCTCACAAACGCTCGTTTGTAGTCTCTTCGGGATGTAGCGCAGCCTGGTAGCGCACCTGCATGGGGTGTAGGTGGTCGGAGGTTCAAATCCTCTCATCCCGACCATTTTTCTTTTCTAAAGTTGTTTCTCTTTGAATCGATTTGGAACATCGTAATGGAATTGTTCGATCGCATAATCGGAATACTCGGACCAATCATTTTAATTGTGGGAGTTGGTTTTTTCTTTGCGAAAAAATCACAGCCTGATTTGTCAGTTGTGAATAAGCTGAATTTAAATCTATTTACTCCTTTTCTAATTTTTTCAGTACTGTCGCAAAAAAATATTGAGCTTGATCAGTATTTGCTATTCTCATTTGTTGCGGTGTTGGTTGTACTCCTACCTGGTCTGTTATCGATCCCTTTAACGAAGCGTTTAGGTGTTTCTTGGAGAACTTTTCTTCCTCCAATGATGTTTCGAAACTCTGGAAACTTAGGGTTGCCGATACTGTTACTTGCATTTGGCGAACAGGCTATCGCAGCAGCTGTGATTTTATTTTTGATTGAAAATACACTGCATTTTTCTTTGGGAATGCGGATGTTAAGAACAGAATCATCTTTATTATCGTTACTGAAAATCCCGATCTTGCAAGCAACGCTCGTGGGTGTTGTGGTCGCTTATTTAGATTTTTCTGTGCCGCAACCAGTAGCTATTGGCGTTGAAATGCTAGGTCAGATATCCATCCCGCTAATGCTGTTATCGCTAGGTGCGCGAATGGCCCAAACGCAACTTTCTGATATCCGTCTCGGGCTCGTTTCAGCAATCTGGGCACCACTTTCTGGCTTATTGAGTTTGGCATTGGTGCTCGCAATGGTTTTGCCTTTCACAGGTTTATCGAAAGATCTCATTGCGATGCTTGTGATCTTTGCCGCTTTGCCTCCAGCAGTACTGAATTTTTTGATCGCAGAGCAGTTGAATCAAGAGCCTGATCGTGTTGCATCTATCGTGTTGTTAGGAAATCTATCGGCGCTTATTACTCTCCCGATCGTGTTCACTTTTGTCCTTTAATGAATCTAATTACGCTTTTTAGCGTGACGGTTTTAACCACATGCCTTGTTTTGGTTT